>JAFGUY010000062.1 GCA_016938245.1 Candidatus Omnitrophota bacterium
CCTTCGGATGCCAGATGAATGTAAGGGATTCGGAGGTAATCTGCGGATTGTTGCTTAAAGAAGGTTATGAGCTAACCGATAATTTACTCAATGCCGATGTTATCATATTTAACACCTGTTCTGTCCGGCAACACGCTGAAGACAGGGTATTCTCTTTAATTGGTGAATATGCTAAGAAGTGGACTAAGGGTAGTTTAGGGAAGAGAGGCCATCAAGAGTATACCCCGAGGGTACTTCCTTTGATAGGTCTAGTTGGGTGTATGGCGAAGAATTATGCGCAGGGGATATTTGAGAAAGCGCCGCAGGTAGATTTTGTAGTGGGCCCTAGCGATATAGACAAGATACCGGGAATTATTAGAAAGTTACTATTATCTAAGAAAATAGGAACAGTCCCCTACGGGGACTGTTCCTATTTTGAGAGTAAGATTTGGGAGACAAATGCAGAAGTACGGCCAGAAGAAATTTATCATACCGGTTTTTACGAAAACAAAAACCATGCCTATGTTGTTATTTCTGAAGGATGCTCTAATTTTTGCTCTTACTGCGTCGTTCCATATGTGCGCGGGCTCATACGCCACCGCAGCCATAAAGAGATTTTAAAAGAGATTAGATTAGCATTGGAAAAGGGAATTACCTCGTTTACGCTCCTAGGGCAAAATGTGAATGCTTATAAGGATACAGGTATAGATTTTATAAAGCTTTTAGAATTGGTTAATAATCTTAAAGGCCTCAAAGAACTTACCTTTATGACCTCTCATCCTAAAGACGCCTCCGTTAGTTTGTTTAAGACTATAGCCGGACTTGATAGAGTTAAAAAATCTTTACACCTGCCGCTTCAGTCAGGTTCAGAGCGGATATTAAAGTTAATGAACCGGGGGTATACCGCCAAAAATTATTTGGATTTGGTTAATAATTACCGTAAGATTGTAAAAGGCGGGAAAATATCTACGGATATCATCGTAGGTTTTCCGACTGAAAACGAAGCTGATTTTAAAGATACCTTTAGTTTGTTTAAGAAGGTAAAGTTTAACTCTGCTTTTATATTTAAGTATTCACCGAGGCCAAAGACAGAGGCATTTAAGATGCAGGATGGTGTGTTGAAGGAAGAAAAGGAGAAGAGGCATTCACTAATGCTTAAATTGCAGAAGAGCGTATTAATGGCTGTATGTTTTATATTTTTCTTTTCCGGCAATGCCCTTGCTTTGAATATAGATAAAATTAAGGTCAGTTTCTTAAGCGGTAATTATAGGGCAGCGATAAGCGAGGCTAACAGGCTTATTTCCCAAGATCGTTATTCATCCGAGCTCTATTATTTTTTGGGGTTAAGTTACTTAAAAGAAGGCGAATACCAAAAGGCTGCGGATAGTTTCAGGGCGGTAATTAATAATTTTAAAGAGACTAGATTTAAAGAAGAGGCAAGGATAGGATTAGCGGATACTTATTTTTTAAGAGGCGATTTTGCAAATGCCGGAAGTATTTACCGCGAACTGCTTGCTGAAAATCCCAGGATAAAATTTAAAGATCAGATAAAGGAGCGTTTAAGCAGGATTGAGCCTAAGAGAGAGGATTATTATTCGGTGCAGGTCGGTTCTTTTTCTAATGCTGATAACGCAAAGAACCTTGCCCGAAAACTTATCAATAGCGGTTATCTTGCCTATATTGAAGAAATCGGCTCATTGGCTAATAGGGCATATAGAGTTAGGGTAGGCAGGTTAAATACTGTTAGGGAAGCGGAAGATTTAGGAAGAAAACTTGCAAACCAAGGTTATCCCACTAAAATCTGTCCATAATGGCAGTCCTTTCTATTAAGAAAAAGAAAATTATCTTTATTCTTGGTCCGACAGCAATAGGTAAGTCTGAAGTTGCTGTTTATCTCGCTAGAAAGATAAATGCTGAAGTTATCTCTTGTGACTCTATGCAGGTTTATAAGGGGATGGATATTATTACCTCAAAACCTGGCCGCGTCTTAACGAAAAGTGTAAAACACCATTTAATCGGGGTAGCACCGTTAAAAAAAGAATATGATGTTTTTTTGTTTCGTAATGCTGCGCTTAAAAAAATAAAAGAAATTTTTAAAATAGGTAAAATCCCGCTTATTGTAGGAGGTACCGGGCTTTATGCTTCGGTTTTAAGCAACGGCATATTTGAATGCAAAGAGCAGGATAATAGTTTAAGAAATAAGTTTTATAGGATAGCCAAAAATAGAGGAAGCCGGTATTTACACGATCAATTAAGGAAAAGCGATCCGGTTGCAGCAGCCAAGATCCATCCTAATGATACCAGAAGGATAGTGCGCGCATTAGAGGTATTTAAGATCACGGGCAGCCCCATCTCTCTTTTACAAAAAGAGAAGCGCGGGTTAAAAGATGAGTATGATGTCAGGGTTTTTTGTTTAAATATGCCGCGGGAGAAGCTTTATAAGAAGATAGACAGCCGCGTGGAAAGAATGTTTAATAAAGGTTTAATAAATGAAGTGCGGGGTTTACTTAAGAAGCGTTTAAGCAGAACCGCATCTTTTGCTATCGGGATAAAAGAGATTAGCAGCTATTTAAGGGGAGATAGCACTAAGAAAGAAGCAAAAGACATGGTTAAGCTGAATACCCGGCGTTATGCTAAGAGGCAGTTAACCTGGTTTAGAAAAGATAAAGGTACAGTCTGGGTAAATATCAGCGAAAAAGATAAGTCTTTTAAAATAGCAGGGAGAATATGGAAAAAGCTCTGTTAGTTACAATAGAATTTAAACAGGATAAGGAAACTTTAAATATTGAAGATAGCGCAGTTGAGCTGGAGGAGCTCTCTTCTGCCTGTAAGCTGGAAACCCTGGATAGTATTACCTGTATTTGCCATAAGCCAACGCCTAATTTTTTAATCGGAAGAGGTAAAGTCGAGGAAATAGGGGTTTTAGCGCAAGAACTAGATATTAATGCAATAATCTTAAGCCGCAATTTATCAGGTACGCAGCAGAGAAACCTTGAGGAAGTGTGGGGCAAGAAGACAATTGACCGGACCCAGCTTATACTTGATATATTTGCCCGGCGGGCAAAAAGCCCCGAAGGAAAGATGCAAGTAGAATTGGCACAACTTGAGTATCTTACGCCGCGTTTAACCGGAAAGGGCGTAATTCTTTCCCGGCAAGGAGGAGGGGTAGGAACTAGCGGGCCGGGAGAGAAAAAACTTGAGGTAGGCCGCAGGAAGATTAGAGAGAGGATTAACCGGTTAAGAAAAGACCTTGAAGGGGTAAGCAGGCATCGTGCCCTGATACGCAAAAAAAGAAAGAATGAGGCTATTCTTTTAATTGCGCTTGTAGGTTATACTAGCGCGGGTAAGTCTACTCTTTTGAACGCGTTAACTGAGGCAGGGCAGTTCGTGTCGGAAAACATGTTTGCTACTTTAGATCCTTTAGCAAGGAGCGTTAAGTTGCCTAGCGGGGCAAGAGCAGTTTTTTCAGATACCGTAGGTTTTTTACGTGACTTGCCGCACAATTTAATTGATGCATTCAAGGCGACGCTTGAGGAAGTTACAGCTGCGGACCTGTTAATACACGTTTTAGACGCGTCTTCACCCCAAGTCCATGATAAGAGCAGGGCGGTAATGGAAGTTTTAAGAGAGCTTAATGCGGATAATAAACCTATGATTACAGCTTTAAATAAGATAGACCTTTTGCCTGATCAGATGTGGCTTAAAACCCTTATTTCTGATTTTGTTAACCCGGTAACTATATCCGCTAAATTAAAGGTTAATTTAGATTTATTAATTCAGAAAATAGAGTCGGCAATGCCCGATAGGATGGTAGAAGTAAATATTACTATTCCTCATCAGCGCATGGACCTGATAGATCTATTTTACCGGCAGGGCAGGGTAGAAGATATAAGATACCTTCAGAAGGGGATAAAAGTTAAAGCCAGATTGCCAAGTTTACTGCACAAGAAGATACTTTCCGATAAAGATATTTTAGCAAACTGTTAGAATATCTAATAAATATTATTAATAATGCTTGACAAAATAATTAGATTATGTTATGCTTAAAAATGGCTGAAAGAACGGGTATTTTAAAGGGTAGGATAAAATATGCCTTTGTTTGATATTCAGATAAGTCAGGACGAGCCGGTTTATGTTATCAGCGTAGTAAGTAAGCTGGTTGGTCTACCGGTCTGGACACTGCGTCAGCTGGATAAGGCTGGGGTAGTGCAACCTAAAAGGATAGGTAAGAAAAGCAGGCTTTATTCCCTTAAGGATGTAAGAAGGCTTGAATACGTACATTATTTGATGGAGGAGAAGAGGGTTAACATTCAGGGTATAAAGATAATAATAGCAAAGGAAGAAGGGTAAATTTTTTTATTTACTGATTAGCACTCTTATGCTTAAAGCGCTAAAA
>JAFGUY010000063.1 GCA_016938245.1 Candidatus Omnitrophota bacterium
GCTCGGGTCTTTATGCCTGTTTGAGAAAGATCGATTACTGCTCTTTGACAACCTATTTTTTATCTTGACCTCTTATAGGATGTCTTAGTAAAACGGGGTCAGAATTATTTTAGATTTGTTTTTTACGCTTTCTCAATAACTAAAACGGCGTTGATCCCCCCCCTTCCGCGGGAGATTATCAAAGCCTTATTAATTTTATGTTCTCTTGCCTCTTTACCTATATAATTAAGCCCTTGCATAGCAGGATTATTTAGATTAATCGTAGGAGGAACTAAATTATTCTCCATAGCTAAAATTGTAGTAATTAAATCCACGGCTCCGGAAGCCCCTAAAAGATTGCCAAACATTGATTTTGGGCAACTTACCGGTATGTCTTTAGCCCTATCGCCAAATACGCTTTTTATAGCCGCTACTTCAGAATTATCCCATAAATCTACTGCCAGACCATCTAAACTTATATAATCTATATCTGAAGCCGCGATTTTAGCATCAAGAAGCGCCTCTTTTATTGCTCTAGCAAGCTCTACACCGTCAGAAGCACAATTAATTCTATCTACTCCGTCACAAGTAGCAGTATAACCTGAAATTAAAGCCATAATCTTTGCCCGCCGCGATTTTGCGCGCTCAATACTCTCCATTACCACAACCCCTGAACCCTCGCCGATAACACAGCCACTTCGGTCCTCATCAAAAGGCCTATAAGCAGTTTGAGGATTAGAATTATTTTTTGAAAGGGCTCCGTAAGTATTACAGCATAAAAGGGCATAGGGTGTAACCGGAGCTTCCATACCGCCGGCTAAAATCATATTTAATTTATTTTTAGCTAAGACTTTACGGGCATAGCCTAACGCCATTAAAGAACTTGCCCGGTCACTTACCACTGTCTTAGAAAAACCTTTTATGCCGTAATAAATCGAAACCTGGCCTTGCGGGGCGGCAGGGAACCAGGCTGACGCCATATAAGGGGATATCCCTTCGCGGCCCTCAATATATAAATCACGTAATTCTGTTTCGGCATAAAGCCAGCCTCCAATAGCATTCCCTAAGAAAATTCCGACTAGGCTCGGATCTTCATTCTTGATATCAATCCCTGCGTCCTGCAGGCTCATCTCTGAAGCAATTAAAGCCATATGCGAAAAAGCATCGATTTTTTTCAAAAGCCTTTCAGAAATATGGCTGTATTTCTCTAAATCATCTATCTGCCCGGCAATACGCGAAGGGTATTTAGAGGCGTCGAAGCGGGTTATCTCTTTAATAAAAGACCTTGCGCTTTTTATATTAGCCCAGAACTGCCGTTTGCCTATTCCGGAAGGCGCTACTACCCCGATACCGGTTATAGCAATCTTATCCATTATATCTCCTTAAAACCAAGGATGAATGAATTCCTGAAAAACCGCTGCTAGTCTTAAGTATTAGATTGACCTTCTTTTCAATTGCTTTATTCGGAATATAGTATAAATCACACTGCGGGTCTTTCTCCTCCTGATTAATAGTCGGCGGAAGAATATTCTTCTCAAATATCAAAGCAGCTACTGTAAGCTCAATAGCATTAGCCGCTGCCAGAGGATGGCCAATCATAGATTTAAAAGAACTAATCGGTAATTTATAGGCATATTCACCAAAAATCGCCTTGTAAGCGCTAGTCTCGAATATATCATTCATGCGCGTAGACGAACCGTGGGCATTAATATAATCTACTTCTTTAGGAGTTATCCCGGAATCTTTTAGGGCAAGAACGATACAAGTCTCCATTGCCCTACCATCAGAAGGAAGATCCGTCATATGGAACGCGTTGCAGCTTGTACCAAAACCTAAAACTTCGCAATAAATCCTGGCATTACGTTTTAAAGCGTGGCTTAACTCTTCTAAAATTAGAATACCCGCTCCTTCGGATAACACAAAACCATCCCTTTTGTTATCAAAAGGACGAGATGCTTTTTCCGGCTCATCATTATGCACTGATAAAACATTAATTACATCAAACGCCCCAAATGTAACCGGAGTAATAGGCGCTTCTGCCGCTCCGCAAATCATGATATCCTGTTCCCCGTCTTGAATTGTCTCTAAACCAAATCCTAAAGAATCTGTTCCGGCAGTGCATCCCGTAGAGAGAGTATTACATACACCCTTAATCCCGTATTTTGAAGATAACTCAATTGAAGGAGTATTAAACATAGCTGCGTCATAGAGGTCAGGCCGGACCAGTGAAGGGTCAATCGGCTTTTTACCATCATCGGTTACCAAGGCAAACTCTTCTTCCATATACTTTGTCCCGCAGATGGCATTGGCAAGGCAAACGCCTATACGCCGGGGATCTTCCTTGCTAAAATCTATACCGCTATCTTTTATTGCCATATTCCCCGCTACTACTCCAAACTGCACATATCTATCCATGCGCATTACTTCCTGATGAATCAGGCCTAATTTAAAAGGATCAAAGTCGCGCACTTCCACAGCGATCTTAGTATTGAACAAAGATATATCAAAACCATCGACTAACCTTACCCCTGATTTGCCTTCAGACATTCCGGACCAAACAGCATCTTTACCAATACCATTTGGCGAAATAGTCCCTATGCCGGTTATAACTACCCTGCGCTTATCCATAAGATTATTTTTTATCCTCTTCTGTTCTTGTCACTTTAAAAATTATGTTTCCTCCGTCAGGGCAGGTTACCGTATCAATGGAATTGGGTTCTTTCATAAAGAAAAACTTAGCGCCGAAGTTTAAGGCAAAAAGCGCAGGGAAGGCACAATGAAATGCCGCCCCGCAAAAATCCGGAATACATTTTAAACCGGTTGTCTCCCATTTATCCCCCACTTTATAATTAAATACGCATTTGCCCTTAGCCTTTACTACTTCAATAATCATCTTCTTAGGACTTGGCCCTTTGTGATTGGGGTCTTTTTGGATAACTTCTATATTGCCCTGTTTATCAAATATCTCGGCCTTAAATTCCAGCTTTCCGCCATCAGGGCAGGTAACCAAAAGCGAGCGCTGGTTATTACGAAATCCGAATTTTGCCCCGAAGCTTAAGGCGTAAATAACCGGAAACAAAGCGTGTGCAAGCCCTAAGCAGAAATGTTTTGGCGGATGGGTGAAATCCTCAAGGACTATCTCGTCTCCGATCTTATAGCCATGATAGCATTCGCCGAAAACGCCCGTTACAGTAAGTTTTAATTTCGGAAAAGGGGTATTTACTTCGCTCATTTTAGTTTAAAAACATTTTCAGGCTGTTGAAAAATACGCTTTTACTGAAGAACCTCTTCGTCTCTTCAACTTCATGCACCATATTAACTAACTTACTGTTAAGCGCAGCAGGGAGATTTTGTCCCTTAGCCAAACTTACAAATTCCCCATTAATATAATCTATTTCTGAAGAGCGTCCGCGTTTAATACTCTGCAAAATTGAACCGTATAAAGGGTCGCGGCTTAATTTTGTCATTATCCCTGAAAAGATCCTTGCCGCTTCCTGTGAAGGCATAGAGATAAACTTTGTTAAATTTTCTAAAGGAAACCCCGGTAATGAAGATAATTTTATCCCGGCCTTAGAGATTATGTCAAAACCCTCTTTCCAAATATTTATACTTATACGGCTGACCTCTTGATCAGAAAAAGCCTCCTGCATGCTTAAGCCTAGTATTGCGGGAATACAATTATTGGCATTGACGAATATCTTTAAATACTTCATTCCCAGGATATCCTCGCTTATAACCGTAGGAAAAGCCTTATCAAGTAATAAACTGGCAGAGAGTATTTTAGCGTCTGTCTTTCCTCCGAAAAGATTACCCAAAATCCAGCTTCCTTCAAAATTATGCACTACCTCTGCCGGCTTAAGGTAAGTGGAACCAAACATAACAATACTTGAGACAATATTTTCTTTAGGTAAATACCCCGCTACGATATTATCTGCCCTGACACCGTTTTGCGTAGTCACAATAACGGAATCTTTAAGCAGATCTAAATTACTTTTCAGGGCAGAATCTATATCCTGGGTTTTAGTTGCTAAAATTGCAAAATCGGGCTTGCAGGCAAGCACTTCATGCGCAAAAATATCGGCTTTAAAAGACCCTCTTACCCCGGATATCTTAACCCCTCTCTGGTTAATAGCGCAAATAGCGTCGGGACGACCAACCAATATCACATCTTCCCCTTTTAACTTAAGATAACCTGCCACCAAAGTCCCTATTGCGCCTGCTCCGATTACCGCTATTTTCATAATTTAAGACTTAGGAAAACCGTATTTTTTGTAGTCAAACCCGGTTTGCTCCAGCAACCTTACCATCATACTATAAAAAGGTGACGGAACCCCTAAGAAGAATGCGGCTATTACATCCTCTTCTTCCACCCGGGCAGAATTCCTTTTTCTGGCGTTCTCTTCAGCCATTTTTACCACTGCTTCTTCAGTGATATGACGATGGAAAACGGGTATTTTCGATGTAAATAAATTAAACTTTTCTTTTGTATTAATATCCCAGTCCATAATCTAAATGTTTAGTGATTTACCTCTTAGGTAATATAGTAAAATTTTACTATTCTAAAGATACAAATATTTTATAATCTTTAAAAAGATATGTCAAGTAATTTTGGAGGGTTTAAATCTTACTACTGACCTACGTAAAAGTAATAGAAAATATATTACCCCCGCTTCCATGGCAATTCCGAAGC
>JAFGUY010000064.1 GCA_016938245.1 Candidatus Omnitrophota bacterium
AAGCTGTCTCCCTGCAAGAAATTTGTCTTATTTTATCACATTAACCTTCTTTACCCAATATACGGGTGAAGATTATACCAGGAGGATACAATGACAGGAGGATTTTCAACACCGAAGAAAGATAAAGCGAATAAAGTTTCCGGCGGGATGACTGTCAAGACCGGGCAGATATTAGTAAGAGGGGTAGATACTTATAAGGCCGGGGTTTTTGTGCGTGGGCCGGGTACTCTCTTTGCCCTATGCGATGGTAAGATTTATTTTACACGCAAGAAAACCAGCCGGGGTAAATTACGGACATTTGTTAATATAAAACCTACCAAAAAATAATTTTTTTGCGGGTTCTGCCGAGGCCTGTTCCTCGCTCGAGTACCTCGCTCGGAATCAGCCCTCGTCACCCACAAAAAAATCAATCTACGATATCTTAGCCATGTATAACAAAGCCAAAGAGTATTCTTCGATTAAATATGCGTTTAATATTCTCGGGGTCATTTACACCCTTATCCTGCTTTTTCTATTTTTAAGGCTGGGGGCTTCTAAAAGCCTTTCTCTCTGGCTGACTAATTATGTGCCCGCTTTTTTAATCCTGCCTGCCTATTTAATCTTAATTTCTTCAGGGTATTATTTTCTGGAATTTCCGTTTAATTTTTATCAGTCCTATATTTTAGAGCACAAGTTCTTGCTTTCGACACAAAGCCTTAAAAGCTGGTTTAATGACCAACTTAAGGCAGGAGTAATCTCTTATATAATCGGGCTTATCTTAATTACCACTTTTTATTTTATCTTGCACAATTTTTCCGATAAATGGTGGCTGGTTTTTTCAGCTTTTTGGATATTTTTCAGCATAATTTTGGCTAAGATTATGCCGGTAATTATAATCCCTTTATTTTTTAAATACAAAAAGCTTACAGATGAAGCCTTAAGAGAGCGGATTATGAATTTAGCTAAGAAGATGAAGGTTAAATTAATAGATTGTTTTGAGATAGATTTCAGCAAAAAGACATTAAAAGCTAATGCCACTTTTGTAGGGGTGGGAGGAACGCGCAGGGTAATCTTAGCGGATACCTTAAAGGATAAATACAGCCATGACGAGATTGAGGTAATTCTTGCCCATGAGTTTGCGCATTACCGCCTGAAGCATTTACTAAAATTAATCATAGTGAACTCTTTCTCTACCCTGGTAATTTTTTATCTTATATTTAAAACCAGCGGGCCTGTTTTAAGTTTTTTTGGTTTTTCTTCTTTAAGCGAAATCGGAGCTCTTCCGGTAGCCTTTATTTACTTCATTATTTTCGGAATCATTATGCAGCCTCTGGAGGCATATTTAAGCCGGAGCTTTGAGCGTAGCGCTGATAGAGAGGCGCTTAAGGTAACCGGCTTAAAAGATGCGTTTATCTCTATGATGAATAAACTTGCTGACCAGAATCTTGCCGATAGAAACCCCCACCCAATAATCAAATTCTTTTTCTTTGACCACCCCCCGATTGACGAAAGGATCAAAATCGGAAAAAGAGCACAATTTTAATTGCGAAAAGCGCTATTTCTGCTATAATATTTTCTCCTAGAAAGGAAGAAAGGATTTTTGCATGATTGCCCGTTACAGCCTTTCTAAAATGAACAATATCTGGCAGGAGGAGTTTAAGTTTAAGACTATGCTTGCCATCGAGATACTTGCCTTAGAAGCCCTTGCTAAAGGAAAGAAAGTCCCCATATCTGCAGTTAAAAGAATCAAGAAGAAAGCCCGCTTTAACTTATCGCAAATAAGAAAGATCGAAGATAAGACACAACATGATGTAGTGGCTTTTGTGACTTGTGTAGCCCAATATATAGGTTCAGATGCCAAATACCTGCATCTTGGGCTTACTTCATCCGATATGCTGGATACCACGCTTGGCGTACAGTTAAAAGCAGCTTCGGAAATCCTGGTTGATGATGTTAATAAAGTGCTTAAGGCTTTAGCAAAAAAAGCCAAGGTTTATAAAAATACTGCTTGTATAGGCCGGACCCACGGAGTCCATGCAGAGCCTACTACCTTTGGCTTAAAGCTTGCGCTCTGGTATGATGAAATGCAGCGAAATTTAGAGCGTTTAAAGCTTGCAAGAGAAGAAATTGCAGTCGGAAAGGTCTCCGGAGCAGTGGGGACATTCGCCAATGTTGACCCTGGCGTAGAAAGCTATATCTGCAGGAAGCTTAAGCTTAAACCGGCAAAAATTTCTACCCAGATAATCCAGCGCGATATTTACGCAGTACTTATGGCAAGGATAGCGATTATCGGGTCCAGTTTAGAAAAATTTGCCACCGAGATAAGGCACCTGCAGCGCACAGAAGTCTTGGAGGCAGAAGAGCCTTTTGGAAAAGGCCAGAAGGGCTCATCGGCTATGCCGCACAAACGCAATCCGGTTATCTGCGAGCGTATTTGCGGCCTTGCGCGCCTGCTGCGCGGAAATGCCGTGGCAGCAATGGAAAATATTGCGCTTTGGCATGAGCGCGATATCTCGCATTCATCAGTTGAAAGGGTTATTATCCCGGATTCGACATTAGCATTGGATTATATGCTTAATAAATTTATTCAGGTTATCGAAGGATTAAATGTCTATCCTGAGAATATGATGGCCAATTTAATTAAGACTAAGGGCTTGATATTCTCTCAAAGAGTGCTTTTAAAACTTATGGATTCAGGGTTGCCGAGGACTAAAGCTTATGATATTGTCCAGCGTGCTGCTATGCGCACCTGGAAGGGGGGAGTAGATTTTAAGGATAGCCTTTTGCTTGAGCCGGAAATCCTGAAATATTTAAGCGAAAAAGACCTTGATAAGATCTTTGATTTGAATTATTACCTGCGTCAGGTTAATAAAATTTTTCATAGGGTCGGGTTATAAGTTTCTACCCCTACCAAAATTTTCTAAACCATATTGGTACACAAAGAATTAACCATACATTAATAAATATTTCTGCAATGGCGCAGGAGTATTTATATTTGCTGCGATGAAGCAGTAAAATCTTATTTTGTGAAAGGAGTAACAATGTCAGTCGATGCAGTTATTACGAAAGAGGTTATTGAAAAAGAAGGCCTGACTCAAGAAGAGTACCGCTTGATTAAAAAGCGTTTAGGCCGTGAGCCTAATTATACGGAGCTGGGGCTCTTCTCGGCGATGTGGAGCGAGCATTGTTCTTATAAGAATTCAAAGCCCGTATTAAAGCTTTTTCCCACGAAAGGAAAACAGGTTGTACAGGGCCCGGGAGAGAATGCCGGGGTAGTAGATATCGGAGATGGCCTGGGGGTAGCTTTTAAAGTAGAATCACACAACCATCCTTCGGCAGTAGAGCCCTATAAGGCAGCAGCTACAGGAGGAGGCGGATGCATTCGCGATATCTTTACGATGAACGCCCGGCCTATCGCCTTGCTTGATTCTTTGCGCTTAGGAAGCTTAAAAGAGAAAAGGGTAAAGTTTCTTTTTAAGAATATAATTAAAGGGTTTACGGATTATGCCAATGAAGCCGGGATACCGGTCATGGGGGGTGAAATATATTTTGATGAATCTTTTGAAGGTAACCCTCTGGTTAATGCTATGACCGTCGGTGTCTTAAAAATAAAAGATATGGTTAAGGCCCGCGCAACCGGAATAGGAAACCTTGTGCTTATTGTAGGAGGCGCAACCGGCAGGGATGGTGTTGCCGGAGCTGCCTTTGCTTCCAAGGCTATAGATAAGGAAGCAGAGAGCAAAAGTTCTGCGGTTGCAGTCGGAGACCCTAAGATGGGCCGTATATTAAGAGAGGCATGCCTTGAATTGATGGCTAAGAATTTAGTATTAGGTATGCAGGATATGGGTGCTGCCGGGTTGATATGCTCTATAGCCGAGACCTCTTATAAGGCTAAGACAGGCATAGAGATCGACATCGCTTTAGTGCCCCGGAAGGAAGAGGGGATGAATGCCTATGAAGTTATGCTGTCTGAATCGCAGGAGAGGATGCTTGCGATCGTAGATAAGAATAAACTTGAAGAAGTTAAAAAGATTTTTGCCAAATGGAATGTGCAGGCTGATATTATCGGAAAAGTTACTGATGACGGTATGGTGTGCGTTAAAGAAAACGGAGTGACCGTTGCAGAGGTTGCGGCAGCCGCTTTAGTCGAGGCCCCGGTTTATAAACGTAAGACTTCCCGTCCGAAATATTTAGCCAGGGTGAATAAGCTGGATTTAAAGAAGATTAGAGAGCCGAAAAATTTAGGTACTATACTTATGCGGCTCTTAACTAATCCAACTTTAGCCGGTAAAGGCTGGATCTTTAAACACGCAGATACTAAACTTGCTAAGAATATTATTGTGCCTTGCGGCTCTGACGCAGGGGTTGCGGCTGTGCCCGGGACTAAAAAGGCAATTGCCGCTACAACTGATTGTAACTCTATCTATTGTTATCTGGACCCTTTTTGCGGCGGAGTTATTGCCGTAGCTGAAGCAGCACGGAATATAGTTTGTTCAGGCGGAAAGCCTCTTGCAATTACCGACGGGATAAATTTTGGCAATCCCAAGAATCCGGAAGTTTTCTGGCAGTTCAAACAGGCAGCGCAAGGTATATCCAAGGCCTGCCGCGCTTTAAATACGCCGGTAGTAAGCGGTAATGTAAGTTTTAATAATGAGAACCCTAAGGGCTCGGTTGACCCTACTCCTATTATCGGCATGGTGGGCGTATTAAAGAATAGGAATAAAGTTATGACCCAGTATTTTAAAGGGGCTAATGATACAGTTATTTTGCTGGGAAAAAATAAAGAAGAATTAGGGGGGAGTGAATATTTAAAGACAATTTATAACTTAAAAAAAGGCAAGTGCCCTTCAATTGATTTAAATGCGGAGAAGAGGGTGCAAAAAACCGTTTTTGAAACAATTAGCAAAGGTTTGGTTAAGTCAGCCCATGATTGCTCTGACGGCGGCTTGGCAGTTGCTTTGGCAGAATGCTGCATTACTAACCCCGGTAAAAAAATCGGTGCGGAGATTAGTTTAAAAGGAGGAAAAATCCGGGCTGACGCGCTTTTATTCGGAGAATCTCAATCAAGGGCTATTTTAAGCGCAAAAAAAGGCAATGTGAAAAAAATATTGCAGCTTGCGCGCAGGAATAAAGTGCCGGCCTCTGTTATCGGAAGGACAGGCGGTAGTAGGTTGGCAATAGAAGGGTTGATTGACCAGCCGGTAGGTAGAATGTATAAAGCCTGGAGCAGGGCAATAGAGAATTACCTTTAGGAAAGGAGCTTAAAGCATATGAGAAAAGAAGCCCTTGTCAGCGATTTCTTTTCTGAAGACCCCTGGAGGATATTCAGGATCGTATCTGAATTTGTGGATGGCTTTGAGGTCCTCTCTAAAACAGGCAAAGCTATATCTATATTCGGCTCAAGCCGTACGCCCTCCGGAAATAAGTGCTACAGGGAAGCCGAAGAAATAGCGTATCTCTTGGCTAAAAAGGGATATGCTATTATCACCGGCGGAGGTTCGGGTATAATGGAAGCAGCCAACAAAGGAGCTAATGCGGTTAAGGGTAAATCCATAGGTTTGAATATCCAGATACCCCGCGAGCAGAAGGTTAATAAATACGTAGATACGCCTTTAAGTTTCCGTTACTTTTTTGTAAGAAAGGTTATGTTCGTAAAATACGCCAAGGCATTTGTAATTATGCCCGGAGGCTATGGCACATTTGATGAGTTTTTTGAAGCGCTCACCTTGATTCAGACTAAAAGGATACCTAAGTTTCCGGTTGTATTATTCGGCAGTCATTACTGGAGAGGGGTATTAGATTGGTTAAAGAACACTGTTTTAAAAAACGGAAATATAGATAAGAAAGATTTAGATATCTTTACAATAGTAGATACGCCTAAAGAGGCAGTAGGCGTAATTGATAGATTTTATAAAGGATAATTATAAAGGAGTTAAGCTATGACCCTTCGACGCGCTTCGCTTGCTCAGGGTCATACTGAGCGACTGAAAGGAGCCGAAGTATGAGCGGTATTTTCGGAGTCGTATCAAAGAAAAGCTGCAACGATGATTTATTTTACGGTACGGATTACCATTCCCACCTGGGTACGCAATTTGCCGGTTTGGCTGTATTCGGCAAAAGCCTGCAGAGAAAAATCCATGATATACGCGGGAGCCAGTTTAAGGCCAAGTTTTACGATGATTATAAGGGTATGCAGGGGAATATGGGGATCGGGGTAATCAGCGCAAGAGACGAACAGCCGATAATAATAAATTCAAAGCTAGGGCCTTTTGCAATTGTGACTAACGGGTTTATTGATAATGCTGATAAACTGGCTAATTGTTTATTTAAAGAAGGCAAGTCTTTTAGCGAGATTACTAATGGTAAAGTAAACTTTACTGAACTTGTCGCAAAAATAGTTATAAGCGGCAAGGATATTACCAGGGGGATCCAGAAGATTTTTGATAGAATTGAAGGTTCCTGCTCGCTCCTTGTTTTAAACAAGGATGGAATTTATGCCGCTAGGGATAAATTAGGAATTACACCTTTAGTTATCGGAAGACGGGAAGGAAACTGGGGAGTAACTACTGAAAGCGCAGCTTTTTTAAATTTAGGGTATAAAATTGTAAAATACCTTGAGCCCGGGGAGGTAGTTTTATTAACGAAGGGAGGATTAAAGACTAAAAGAAAGGGGTTAAGAACTAACAGGATCTGTTCTTTCCTGTGGGTATATATAGGTTTTCCCGCTTCTTATTATAGCGATATTAATGTAGAAGCTGTCAGAGAAAGATGCGGTGCGTGTTTAGCTGCGCGTGATAATATCAAAGCAGATATGGTCGCCGGAATACCGGATTCAGGGACTGCCCATGCAATAGGCTATAGTATGAAGTCAGGAATACCTTTGCGCAGGCCGCTAGTTAAATATACTCCCGGTTTTGACCGCAGCTATACGCCTCCTTCACAGGAGAAACGCGACTTGATTGCCAAGATGAAATTAATTCCTATTCCCGCGATAATAAAGGGAAAGCGCATTGTTTTCTGCGATGATTCTATTGTCCGGGGAACCCAGTTAAAGAACTATACAATCCAGAAACTTCGTCAGCATGGCGCGCGTGAGATCCATTTAAGGATTGCCTGTCCGCCGCTTATGTTTCCTTGTAAATTTAATTATTCTACCCGTTCAATCCATGAGTTGGCAGCGCGTAAGGCGATAAAGGCGCTTGAGGGGAAAGATATTAAAAATCTCAATAGATATATAGACGAAAATAGTAAAGAGTACAAAAAGATGGTGAGCTGGATTTCTAAGGATTTAGGAGCAACCACATTAATATACCAGAAGCTATCCGATATGATTAAGGCGATTGGCCTGCCGAAAGAAAAACTTTGCCTTTACTGCTGGACCGGGAGGCACCCGTGAGAAGACTGACTTATAAAAAATCCGGAGTAGACATTGCCGGCGCCAGTGCCTTTAAGTCTAAGATAAAGGGTATAGTAAGGAAATCCTTTCGCAAGGAAGTTTTGACGGATATCGGAGGATTCGGAAGTTTCTTTAAATTAGACAAGGGTAAGTATAAAAATCCGGTTTTAGCCTCTTCCAGCGACGGTGTAGGCACAAAACTGAAGATAGCCGAGCTGGTGAATAAGCACGATACTGTCGGCATTGACGCGGTAGCGATGAATGTCAATGATATCCTTTGTACCGGAGCCGAACCTTTGTTTTTCTTAGATTATATTGCCCATAGCAAGGTAAAAGAAAATGTCCTGATAGATATAGTTAAAGGGATAAATCAAGGCTGTATTGAAGCCGGGTGTTCTTTAATCGGCGGAGAGACAGCGCAGATGCCCGGCATGTACAAAGGCGAGGAGTATGATATCGCCGGTTTTTGCGTAGGCATCGTTGAAAAGAAAAATATTATTGACGGTTCAAAGATAGAACCCAAAGATTTAGTTATCGGGCTTGAATCCAGCGGGCTGCATTCTAACGGTTATTCTTTGGTAAGAAAAGTATTGTCTAAGAAGGAATTAAAACGCATGGGCAAAGAGTTACTTACGCCGACAAGAATTTACGTAAGGCCGGTCTTATCTTTACTGGCAAACTGGCAAACTGGCAAACCGGCAAACCCTATTACTGGTATAGCTAATATAACCGGAGGAGCATTTTACGATAAAATTGCCCGCATACTTCCAAGTAACGTAGATGTCAGGATTGATAAAAATTCCTGGATTGTGCCAAAGATATTCCGCTTAATTGCGAATAAAGGTAATATTGAGGATAAAGAGATGTATCATACTTTAAATATGGGAATAGGTATGGTTGTAATAGCCCGGAGGCAGTCGGCAAATACTATAATTGCTAAACTTGCAGGATACGGGTTAAAATCACGGGTTATCGGCGAGGTTATAAAAGGGAGGAAATCGGTACAAATAACATAGCTTGCTTATGGCAGGCAGGGAGGTGGATATGGGTTTTTTAGGATTTGTCATTGTGTTTTCAGTAGTTATCTTTTTTATGGGAATCCGCATTGTGCGGCCTACGCATAGGGGTTTAATCGAAAGATTAGGAAAATACAACCGCTTTGCCGAAGCAGGATTCCACTGGATTATTCCAATTATTGAAAATTTATACCAGGTAAATGTTACCGAGCAGATGGTCGATGCTGAACCGCAGGAGATTATTACCAACGATAATTTGAATGCCCGGGTTGACGCGCAGGTTTATTTTAAGGTTAAATCAGATGAAGCAAGCGTTAAAAGCTCGCAATACAACGTTAATAATTATCAATGGCAGATTGTAAACCTGGCTCGTACAACCTTGAGGAATATTATCGGCACCCTTACTCTAAAGTCAGCGAATAGCGAAAGAGGCAAGATTAATGCTGAGCTTCACAGGACCCTGTGCGATGAGACGATAAGCTGGGGATTAGAGATTGTAAGGACTGAGTTAAAGGAGATTGATCCTCCTAAGGACGTGCAGGAGACGATGAATAAGGTTGTTAAGGCGGAGAATGAGAAGATCTCCGCAATTGATTATGCTACTGCTACTGAAACCGCTGCCGATGGCCAGAAGAGGGCGGAAATCAAAAAGGCTGAAGGTATTAAGCAGGCGCGGATTTTAGAGGCTGAAGGCGAGGCAGCAGCGATAAAATTAGTCAATGAGGCAGCGGAACATTATTTTGTGGGGAATGCCCAAGTTCTGCGAAAACTCGAAGCAGTTGAGAAATCTTTGATAAATAACACTAAGGTAGTCGTTCCTTCTAATGCTGAACTGGTTAATGTAATCGGCGAGATGGCCGGGGTATTGCCGTTAAGAAAAGACGAGAAGCCTACTAAATAATTTTATTATTTTGCGTCTGTCTTGGTTTATTTTTGCATCACCGCTTGTTCCGCCCCGGCGAGGCGGAACTACGCTCGAGCGAAAGCTTTTGCTCTCCCGCAGATATCTAAAATATAGCGGGATCCGTGCCCGCAAGAACTTTCTAACATGCTGCAAAAATAATCCAATCCATACGCAAATGCAAAAAGTATTTTTTTGTATCATTAGATTATTAAGGCATATTAAAAAAATATTATGCGTATATTAGTTATTGGTTCAGGAGGCAGGGAACATGCGCTATGCTGGAAGATTGCGCAGTCTCCTCTAGTGGATAAAATATTCTGTACTCCCGGCAATGGCGGAATCGCGCAGGTTGCAGAGTGCGTAGATATAAAATCCGAAGATATTTCCGGGTTACTCGAATTTACAAAACGCGAAAAAATTGACCTTACGGTAATCGGCCCGGAAGCCACGCTTTCCTTAGGTATAGTTGATGAGTTCTTAAAATATAATCTAAAAATATTTGGCCCGAACAAAGCCGCGTCTATGATGGAGGCAAGCAAGGTATTTTCAAAAGAATTAATGGCTAAATATAATATTCCTACCGCAAATTTCAAAGTATTTGATAATCCCGATGAGGCAAAAAAATATATAGAGGAAAACGGCGCACCTTGCGTAGTCAAAGCTGACGGCTTGGCAGCTGGTAAGGGAGTTGTTGTTGTAAAGACTATAGATGAAGCAAAAAAAGCAGTTTCTTTTATTATGGAGGATAGGGCCTTTGGCGATGCCGGAAACAAAATAATTATTGAGGAATGCTTAGAGGGGCAGGAGGCATCAATTTTGGTAATTACTGATTCAAAGGAAGTGGTTGCATTAGCCTCTGCCCAGGACCATAAAAGAATTTTTGATAACGATTTGGGCCCGAATACCGGAGGGATGGGGGCTTATTCCCCTGCGGCAGTAGTAACACCGCCGTTATTTAAGGAAATATTAGAAAGAATAGTTTATCGCACTATTGATGGTTTAGCTAAAGAGGGGATAGATTATCGTGGCGTCCTGTACGCCGGGGTTATGATTACTAAAGATGGGCCGAAGACGCTGGAGTTTAACGTTCGTTTCGGAGACCCTGAAACCCAGGCGATTCTGCCGAGATTAAAATCAGATTTGGTTGAAGTAATGCTGGCTGCATCAGAAGGAAAGCTTTCCAAAGTAAAAAATCTTAGCTGGGATAGCCGCGCATGCGTATGCGTTGTTTTGGCATCTAAAGGCTACCCTGGAGATTATGAAAAGGGCAAAGAGATATTCGGCCTAGATGAGGCAGGGAGAATGAAGGATGTAGCGGTTTTCCACGCCGGGACTCAAATTAAGCTTATAAATGATGTCGGGCAGAAGCAGGAGTCAGAATATTTAACTTCCGGAGGAAGAGTTTTAGGTGTTTGCAGCCTTGGCGAAAATATAAAAGACGCAATAAATTATACTTATCAGGCGGTTGATAAGATAAGTTTTGAAGGCATGCATTACCGCAAGGATATAGGCTCTAAAGCCTAGGAGGAGAGATGAACAAGGTTAGCATAATTATGGGAAGCAGTTCAGATTTGGATACTGTTAGCGAAGCAATAAATATTTTAAAGGAATTTAAAATTCCTTTTGAAGCAAAAATATTATCCGCGCACAGGACGCCTAAAGAATTAACCAAATATGTTGAAGGGTCCCCTAGAAGAGGGGTAAAGGTTTTTATTGCCGCTGCAGGGATGTCTGCCGCCTTACCCGGGGTTATCGCAGCTCATACTATACTCCCGGTTATCGGTATTCCGATTGAGAGCGGTAATCTTAAAGGTTTAGACGCGCTTCTTTCTATTGCGCAGATGCCGCCCGGTATACCTGTAGGGTGTATGAGTATAGGCAAGTCAGGCGCAAAAAATGCAGCTATTTTTGCAGTAACTATAATCGCATTAAACGACAGGAAGACGGCAAAGAGATTAGGCGATTATAGGGTTGATATGCGCCGTAAAATTACCAAATCCAAGATTAAATTATGAGTGAAACAAAGATAGTCAGGATTGACCCGAAGCATATTAAAGAAGAATATATCCATGAAGCTGCGCATATTTTAAATTCAGGCGGTTTAGTTATTCTTCCTACTGAAACTGTTTACGGAATCGGTGCCAATATGCTTAATCAAAAAGCTGTTGCCAGGCTTTATGAGATTAAAAAAAGGCCTAAGGATAAGCCATTTTCAATACATATAGCCAAAAAAGACAAAGTTGAAGATTTTGCAAGAGTTATTCCGGTTAGCGCTTATAAGCTTATGGATAAGTTTTGGCCCGGGCCGTTGACATTAATACTTAGAGTTATAAAAGGCGCTACTGTAGGCTTACGCATGCCGGATAATGAAATTGCCTTAAAGGTTATATCCCAAGTTCATGACCCGGTGGTTTTGCCTTCGGCTAATCTTTCCGGAAACCCTGCGCCGTCAGATTTTGAGCAGGCGATAGGAGACCTGGAGGGCTTGGTGGATTTTGCAATTGATGCCGGAGAGGCAAACTTAGGGATAGAGTCTTCTATCGTAGACCTAAGTAAAGATAAGCCTGATTTTTTAAGGATCGGAGCGATAAAAAAAGAGGATTTAGAGAGAGTGATTGCTAGTAAGCATGTGCTTTTTATCTGTACCGGAAATTCCTGCCGCTCGGTTATGGCCGAGGCAGTTTTAAGGAAAATCATGAAAGAAAAGAATAGGGATGACGTAGAAATTTCTTCCGCAGGGATAATGATAATTTCGGGCCTCGGTGTATCTGCCGGGACAAAAGAAGTCTTATCCAGAGAAGGCATTGATGTCTCCGGGCGTCTTTCGCGGAAGGTTACCAAAGAGCTAGCCAGGAAGTCCGATCTTATCTTAGTAATGGAGAGGATGCATGAAGATGCTGTTTTGCGTATTGCCCCCGAAGTTAAAAATAGGGTGTTTTTGTTGAAGGAATTTGCTAAAATAAATGATAGGCATCTTGATATTGCCGATCCTATAGGTAAACCGCTGGATTTTTATGAAAAGACGCTTGCTTCAATTAAAGAAGCATTAGAAAGGGTGAGTAATTTTATATGACGAAGATACTTATTGCTTCAGATCACGGAGGTTTTGTTTTAAAAGAGAAGCTAAAGGAGTTTCTAGTGAAAAAGGGTTTTAAAGTTAATGACCTTGGAGCTCATAGTAAGGTGCGCTCTGATTATCCTGAATTCGCTTATCTTCTTGCCAGCCGGATATCTTCGGGTAAATCCAAAAGAGGTATTTTAATCTGTAAGAGCGGAATCGGCAATTCTATCGTTGCTAATAGGCTTGCCGGAGTAAGGGCAGCTTTATGCTGTAATATCAGGGCGGCAAAACTTTCCCGTATGCATAATGACAGTAATGTTTTAGTTTTAGGTTCTTTATTTGTTAACCCGGGATTAGCCAAGAAGATGGTTTCTGTATGGCTTAAAATCGGATTTGAAGGCGGCAGGCATGCTAAACGTTTATCTTTAGTTAGAGCGATTGAAAGAAAGATAAGGGGTGGAAAAAAGTGAAATGTTTAAAATTAGTTGATCCGGAGATTTATTCTTCTATCAGGAGGGAGCTTAAAAGAGAAGAAGATAATTTAGAGTTGATTGCCTCGGAGAATTTTACTTCTCTTGCGGTATTAGAAGCACAGGGCTCGGTTTTAACTAATAAATACGCCGAAGGTTATCCGGGCGCACGCTGGTACGGCGGATGCGAGTATGTAGACGAAGCTGAAGCTTTGGCTATTGAAAGGGTCAAGAAGTTGTTTAGCGCAGAGCATGCTAATGTGCAGCCTCATTCTGGTTCGCAGGCAAATATGGCAGTCTATTTCTCCGTTCTTGCCCCGGGAGATACGGTGTTGGCAATGGATCTTGCCGCCGGAGGCCATTTAACCCATGGCCATCCCCACAATTTTTCCGGGATGTTTTATAAAATTGTAGGTTACGGGGTAGACCGTAAAACCGAAATGTTAGATTATGGCCTGATTATGGATTTGGCTAAAAAGCATAAGCCTAAGATGATTTTAGCCGGAGCATCAGCATATCCCAGAAAACTGGATTTTAAGGAGTTTAGGAGGATATGCGATAAGGTCGGTGCGTATTTATTCGTAGATATGGCGCATATTGCAGGATTAGTTGCAGCCGGAGTCCATCCGTCTCCGGTACCCTACGCTGAATTTGTAACTTCTACAACGCATAAGACCTTACGCGGGCCACGGGGAGGTTTTATCTTATGCAGAAAAGAATTCGCTAAAAAAATTGATTCCCGGATCTTTCCCGGGATACAGGGGGGGCCTTTGATGCATGTTATTGCTGCAAAGGCTGTGGCGTTTAAAGAAGCACAAAGCCCGAAATTTAAAGTTTACCAGAGGCAGATTGTTAAGAATGCTAAGGAGTTAGCCAGGGCTTTGGCGAAATATAATTTCCGCATAGTCTCAAAAGGCACGGATACGCATTTAATGCTCGTAGATTTAAATGAAAAAAGAATTACCGGAGCTGATGCCTCCAAGGCTTTAGGAAAAGTTAACATTACGGTTAACAAAAATCTTATTCCTTTCGATAAAAAAAGCCCGGCAGTTACCAGCGGCATAAGGGTAGGGACGCCGGCAGTTACTACGCGGGGATTAAAAGAGTTTCAGATGCGTAAGATTGCTGGGTTTATTAATGATGCTATAGATGCAAGCGATGATCAGAAGCGGTTAGAAGGGATTAAGAAAGAAGTAATAAACTTAACCAAGAAATTTCCGTTATACCCTGATTTGTCAAAAGAAAAATGAAAAAACTAAAAAATATCGCGAAACGTCCGAGTTGGGATGAGTATTTTATTGAAGTAGCTAAACTTGTTGCTAAAAGATCTACTTGTTTGCGCCGCAGTGTGGGGGTGGTGCTGGTAAAAGATAAAAGGATACTGGCTACTGGATATAACGGCGCACCAAGGGGGTTAAAACATTGTATAGATATAGGATGTATGCGGCAGAAATTAAAGATTCCTTCCGGAGAGCGCCATGAACTATGCCGGGCCCTGCATGCAGAGCAGAATGTTCTTATACAGGCTGCATTATACGGAATAAGCGTTAAAGGGAGCTCACTCTATGCTACAAATCAACCCTGTATTATTTGCGCTAAGATGTTGATTAACGCAGGAATAAAAGAAATTGTTATTGCTGAAGGTTATCCGGATAAGATGGCGATGGAATTTTTGAAGGAGGCTAAAATAAAAGTAAGAAAGATATGAAATGCCCTTATTGTAGTTATAAAGAAGATAAGGTTGTAGATTCAAGGAGCACAGCAGAAGAATCCGCTGTCCGACGCAGGCGCGAGTGTTTAAAGTGCGGCAAGCGTTTTACTACTTACGAATACATAGAAGAAGTTTCGCTTATGGTAATTAAAAAGGACGGCAGGCGCGAGCCCTTTGATCGCAAGAAGGTTTTAGCCGGAATAATCCGCGCCTGTGAAAAGTGCCCTATAAGCGTTGAAAAAATGGAAGAGATTGTGATTTGGGTGGAGCGCGCAATCCAAAAGAAATCCGACCGCGAGGTTTCTGCCAGCCGTATCGGAGAGCTGGTTATGGAAAAGCTTAAGGGTTTGGATGATGTGGCATACGTGCGTTTTGCATCAGTCTACCGGCAGTTTAAGGATGTAGGCCAGTTTATGGTGGAGTTGAAAGATATTTTAGGCAAGGATAAAAAGAGAAAATAGTTTCTTTACGGGTCCTGCCGAGGACTGTTTCTCACTCGAGCGACCTCGTTCGAAATCAGTCCTCGTCACCCGTAAAGGTTACAATTTTATCCTGCTGTTATTGTAAGAGGGGTTATTTATGGTTGAGATGGAATTGAACAAAATTGTTATAGATGAGAAGAGGCATGATCAGCTTATTGTTTTGAAAGAAAAAAACGGCGAGCGTTCGCTTCCCATTGTTATCGGGTTAGCAGAGGCATCGGCGATAAAGTTAAAGATAAGCGGTTTTAATCCGGAACGCCCACTGACTCACGATCTTTTGCATTCAACCATAAAATACCTGGAAGCAAATATCGAAAAGATAATCATCGATAAGTTGGAGGAAAATACTTTCCATGCAAAGATAGTTTTAAAAACCTCCTCCGGTATTGAAAAGGTTGTTGATGCCCGGCCATCTGACAGTATTGCCCTTGCGGTAAGGGCCCATGCGCCTATCTTTGTAGAAGATGAGATTATAAAGCAATCCGAAATATTCAATAAATAGACATAATGAAATCATGTCTTAAGTTTTCTCCGGAAGACAGAAAATTACTAAAAGATATTTATAATTTCTCCAGGAAAAAAAGGCTCAAGCTTTATCTGGTAGGCGGGGTTTTGCGCGATTTCATCTTAGGAAGGGTAAAAGAGAACCCGGATTTTGACTTTGCGGTTAAAAGGAATGCTTTAACCTTTGGCAGGGCGCTGGCTAAGAGGTTAAGATGCGGTTTTGTAGTTTTAGATAAGGAGCACGGTTCTTGCCGCCTGGTAAAGGCATACGGCGCTAAATTTTATACTTTTGATTTTACGGATTTTCGCGGCAAGGATTTAGAAACTGATCTTAAGCACCGGGATTTTACCATTAATGCAATAGCCCTGAAGCTAGAAGACGGATTAACTAATAAGGATTTTAGCGGCACATTAATAGATCTTTACGGCGGAAAAGAGGATATCAGGAGTAAAATAATCAGGGTAGCAAATAATCGGGCATTCTTAGAAGATCCTTTAAGGATATTGCGTGCTTTTAGTTTTTCATCTTCTTTAGAGTTTACAATCGATAAAAATACTTTAAAACTGGCAAGGCTGTATAAAAATAAATTATCTGTGGTTTCAGCGGAGCGTATCCGCGAAGAGCTATTTAAGATATTTGCTACAGGCAAATCATATGGTTGTTTGGTCTCTTTAGATAAGATAAAAGCGTTGGATATTATTTTCCCTGAAATTAAAAAGATGCGTAAGATCGGCCAGGGGCCGTATCATCACCTTGATGTCTGGCAGCATACTCTGGAAACAGTAAAGCAATTGGAGCTTATTTTTAAAGAACTGAAGGATAAAGATATACTTGGTTATCTGGGTACTCTTATTTCTTCTGACCGTCGGCGAAAGGCCCTGCTTAAGTTCGCAGCCTTTCTGCATGATTTTGGCAAACCTAAGACTTTACGCCGCCAAAAAGGAAGGACTACATTTCATGGGCATGAGCGGGTAGGGTTAAAGATCGCCGAAGATATCGCCAAAAGAATTAAGCTCTCTAATGATGAAATTTATTCTTTGCGTAAAATAGTGCTCTGGCACCTTCGCCCCGGATACCTTGCGGATAGCGAGAATCCGACTGCAAGGGCTAAATTCCGTTATTTCCGGGACACAGGATGCGAAGCCTTAAGTACGCTTTTGCTCTCTTTAGCTGACCAGCGTTCAACTAAAGGCCCGTTTACTACTTTTAA
This sequence comes from Candidatus Omnitrophota bacterium, assembly GCA_016938245.1. Lineage (GTDB taxonomy): Bacteria > Omnitrophota > Gorgyraeia > Gygaellales > Profunditerraquicolaceae > Sherwoodlollariibacterium. Next base: position 16,735 of record JAFGUY010000064.1, read on the forward strand.
GGCGCGTAAACAGCATGAGAGGGTTGTAGCCGGACTTATAAGAGAATACCTTGAGAAGGATAAGGAGGAGAAACCGGTACGCCTGCTTAACGGCAATGAGATAATGAGAGAATTTAAATTAACCCCTTCTCCTTTAGTCGGCAGAATTTTATCTTTAATAGAAGAGCTTCAAGCAATCGGCAAGGTCAAAAACAAAGAAGAGGCCTTTAAGGCAGCAGCCAAGCTCATTAAACAGAGATGAAAAAGATAATAATTATTGTTTTACTTTTCCTTGTCTTAATCTCTACAGCCGGGATAATTTACCTGAATAATGTATTTTTGCCTGAAACAGCCAAAAGCCTTATTATAAGGTCAATAGAGGATACGACTAATAAGAAAGTTACCCTCGGCTCCGTCAGGATAAATATCTTTAAGGGAATAGTATTAAAAGATCTTGTTATCTATGATAACGAAGCCCAGATTCTCAATGTCAAAGAGGCCTCATGCATATTCTGGTTTTGGGGTCTTATACAAAAGAAGATAGTAATACCGAGAGTTAACTTTAACTCTGCTTTAGTTTTTGTTGAGAGGCGTAAAGATAGCAGTTTTAACCTGACGGAATTATTTGTCCCTAAGCGGGATGAACCTGTCCAGCCTAAACCAGTTCAACCTTTGGCAACTATTGGTGATGAGATCAAGCCTTTGCCTATAGCAGCTGTTAGCCCCGAAATTAAGCCTTCTGCCGGTTTTATTATCGAAGTCCACAGGATTAATATAGTAGATTCACGGATTAAATTTAGGGACAATAGCCTGAAAGAAAATTTCAGTATGGATTTAAGCAACGTTGATCTCAGTATTTATCTGTCACTGCCAAATTCCCTGAAATTTAAAGGTTCTGCCCGGTTGCCTGATAATCCTAAGCCCAATATTTATATAAACGGTGAGTTTAAATTTTCCCAGCAGGAATTAAAATCAAACATCATAGTTAATAATATTGATCCCGGTAAATTCGCAGCTTATTACCGGTCATGGGAAATTGTTTTTAATGACGGAAGGATAGATCTTTCAGGTTTTTTGATACTAAAAGATAACGTCTTAGGCTTTGATTGCCAGGCAAAGGCATTTAATATAAGTTTGTCTAAAGGTAAGGTTTTAGGCAAATTTAATTCTCAATCCAGAGCCGGCATTAAATATTATTTAAATGAAGGTAGGGTTCAATATTCCGGGAGCTCTTTTTTTACTGATACAGTTATCTCCGGTCTTGATTTTTTAGACTCGGTAAATATCTCAAAAGCCACGGTTAGTTTCAGCGATGCAGGCTTAAATTCCGAAGATATATTAGCCAACGTGTGGAATACCCCGGTAAGCGCTAAACTAAGATTAAGTAACTTTAATGACCCGAAGCTGGCCATTGATTTAACGTCTGATTTTGATTTAAATTATGCGCAAGGATTGTTAAAAAGCAAGTTTAATCTTGCGTTACCGGCTAAGGCAGATGGAAGAGCGGGACTTTCATTAAATATATTTACCGAGAGTTTAAATACCAAGCCGGTTAAATTCAACGGATATTTGGATATTGTTAACGCCTCTTTAAAATTGGATAAGATTGACGATCTTATAAAGGAGATTAACGGAAGGTTGGAATTTACCTCTGATACGCTTAAAGCCAAAGAAATCAACTTTAAGTATCAGGACCTCGCGTATAAATTGTCTATATCGCTTAAAAATTTTCAACTTCCGGATGTTAACTTGGAACTTACTTCAAAAGAGCTTTTATTAAAATCTGATTTTAAAGCGGATAAAACAAGAATTAATATATCTAATTTTTCCGGAAGGTATCTTAATTCCGGTTTTAATGCTACCGGAAGTTTTGATACCCTAAACTCTAATGCCGATATTACAGGATCATGTGTAATTAATCTCAGTGACCTTAATAAACCCTTAACTAAATTCAGGGATCAACTGGATAAGATTAATCCCCGAGGAGAGGTAGAAGCTAGGTTTAGCTTTAGCGGTGATACAAGAGATATCAAGGGATGTGCGGTTGAAGCCCGGATATCAAGCCCGCAGGTAAGCCTATACGGGCTTAATCACAAGGACCTCTCCGGTTATTACCGGCAGCAGGCTGGAGTAGGAGAGATTCCTTTTTTGAATTTTTCTTTTTACGGCGGCAAAGTTAATATTTCTGCCAAGACAAATCTAAAATCGGATAATTTACCTTATGCGGTTACTCTGTTATTGGAAGGGGTAAAGATTGAAGAACTTAAACTGGATACGGATGCTAAGGCTAAAGATATTGCCGGGACTATTAACGGAGGAGTTAAGCTAAATGGTTTTTCCGGAGATTTATCAAAGATATCCGGCTCAGGGGCATTAGATATCACTAAAGGTAAATTATGGGAGTTAGACCTTTTTAAGGGGATGGGAAAATTATTATTTGCCAAGGATTTTGCGAATATTATATTTTATGAAGGGTCCTGTAATTTTGCCGTACAGGATAAATATATATTTACGGATAACCTTACCCTTAAAAGCAATATGGCTTCTTTATCCGGTAAGGTCAAGTTAGGGTTTGATAGTTCTATAGACGCAAGCCTCAATATCGATATCCTAGATGAATTTGTACCTTTAAGCGGGACACTTAAAGATTTAACAACTACGGTTATCGGCAGATCCGGTAAATTTACAACTATTAATATAACCGGGACACTTAAAGAGCCTAAGTATAAGTTTAAGCCGGCGGTAGAGAATATTATCAGGGGGATAACCGATACCTTAAGGCAGGCAATAGGAAGAAAACAGCCGCAATGAAAATAATAAGCAGATTGTGTTTTTTCCCCGTATTAATAACCTTGTTCACCTGCCATCTTAGTTTCTCCGCCGATGCTCCTGATTACCGCCAGAGATTAGGAGAGCTTATTACCTATGAAGAAGCCGAGGATGAGTTTTTACAGGAATCTGATAGCTATATAAGGTATATGCCTTCCCGGGGGGCAAAGAGCGTATCCGGGAGCGTTTCGATTGTGCAGGCTGTAACCGAATATAGCTATGATTTAAAGATTGCAGGAAAACTGCCGGTGCAGTTAGGGGTAGCAGCAAAATATACAGGAATAGATAATACTACAAATGTAAAACTTCCTTCAAGCCTGACATTTGCCACTTTTGCCGCGGAAATTACCCTGCCTTTTTTTAATCTGGAAAATAACTATTTTCGGGTTAACCTTGAGCCTTCTTTATTCGGCTCGAAGTGGAATTTTCGCAGCTCAAATTTCCGCTTTTTACAGCAGTATTTTCTTATCTCCCAGTGGAGGGAAAACCTTGTTTTTATCTTGGGTGTTGCGGTATTCCCTGATTTTGAGGACGAAGTCTGGCCTATTGCCGGTTTCATCTGGCAGCCAAACGACAAGCTTAGTTTTAATATAATCCCTAAAAATCCCAGTATAAATTACTCTTTAAATGAAAAACTTGATATTTTTCTTGAATGGGATATAGCCCTCGGAGAATACGAGGTTGATAGGTCAGATGTAAAAAATGTAGTCTTACAATATAACGAGACGGTAGCAGGCGCGGGATTCCAGTATAAAATAAACAAGAATATACAGTTTTTGTTTTCTGCCGGAGGGATTTTCGACCGGTATCTTAAATATCGCGACGGTTTAGGCAAGGTAAGCATAAAAAACGGAGCTTATGTAAATTGCCAGTTTCAGGTAAGAATATAAAAGCCCTTAAGGCGTTCGCTTTAATTAAAATACAGGCGGGCAAATTTATACTCCCTTCCGTTACCCGGGTCTCATTCTCGAATAATCCTTATAAAGTTTTGATATCCTGCGTACTTTCTTTGCGTACAAAAGATAAGACTACAATTGCGGCATCAAAAAGGTTATTTAAGGTTGCGGATAGCCCCAGGCGCATGATAAAATTAACTTTAAGGCGCCTTGAGAAAATAATTTATCCTGTTGGGTTTTACCGCAATAAGGCGAAAGTTATTTTAGGTTTAAGCCGTAGTATTATTAAGGATTTTAAAGGGCTGGTCCCTGGTAAAATAGAAAAGCTGTTAGGATTTAGGGGCGTAGGTAGAAAGACTGCTAATCTTGTATTAGGTTTAGGTTTTGGGATTCCGGCTATTTGTGTAGATACGCATGTGCACAGGATATCGAACCGTTTAGGGTGGATTAAAACAAAAACACCCGAAGATACAGAGAAAGAGTTAATGAATATTTTCCCAAGAAAGCTTTGGATTGGCTTAAATACTATTTTAGTCTCTTTTGGCCAGAACTTATGTTTACCCGTCTCTCCGTTTTGTAGTATTTGTACTGTGGCTGATTTTTGTAATAAGGCCGGAGTAAAGAAATCGCGTTAAAAGAAAGGAATTCAATGAAAGAGATAAAGATCTTGTTGAAAGAAAGAGACATCCCGCGAAAGTGGTATAATCTGGCAGCGGATTTACCGGGGAAGATTGAGCCTCCTTTGGGGCCTGACGGAAATCCGATAAGCCCTGAAATGCTGGCAAAAGTTTTCCCGATGAATTTAATTGAGCAGGAGGTTTCCTGTAAGCGTTGGGTTGATATCCCGGAAGATATTATTAAGATTTTGTTGCGTTGGAGGCCGGCACCCCTGCGCCGCGCAGTATATTTAGAGGAATACCTAAAGACCCCCGCAAGGATTTATTATAAGGATGAGTCTTTAAGCCCTGCAGGTTCACATAAGCCAAATACCGCTGTAGTCCAGGCTTGGTATAATAAGAAATTCGGAATAAAAAAACTTACTACTGAAACCGGAGCGGGGCAGTGGGGCAGCGCTTTAGCTTTTGCCTGCAATATTATTGGTTTAGAGTGTAAGGTTTATATGGTGCGCATAAGTTTTGACCAGAAACCTTTGCGTAAACTTATGATGCAGGTCTGGGGCGCTAAATGTATTGCCAGCCCCAGCGATGAAACGAATGCCGGAAGGGCGATATTAGAGAGGATGCCGGATACCCCGGGAAGCCTGGGGATAGCCATAAGCGAGGCAGTGGAAGAAGCTGTTTCTGATAAGAGCGGCAAGACGCGTTATTCTTTAGGAAGTGTTTTAAACCATGTTTTGCTTCACCAGACAATTATAGGGCTGGAGGCTAAAAAACAGTTGAAAATAGCCAAAGAGAAGAAACCGGATATAATTATAGGTTGTGTCGGAGGAGGAAGCAATTTTGCAGGGTTAGCGTTTCCGTTTGTTTATGATAAGATACACGGAGAAAGAATTAAAATTATACCGGTTGAACCTACTGCCTGCCCCACGTTAACCCGAGGCCCTTTTGCCTATGATTATGGGGATACCGCCGGAATGACCCCGCTTCTGCCTATGTTTACATTAGGCCACAATTTTATTCCTCAACCAATCCACGCCGGAGGCTTACGTTATCACGGAATGGCTCCTTTAGCAAGCCATGCGATTATGGATGGGCTGCTTGAGCCCCGGGCGTATGACCAAGTAAAGTGTTATAACTCTGCTTTTATCTGGTCAAAGACAGAAGGAACTATCCCCGCGCCTGAGACTTCGCATGCCATAGCTTGTGTAATTGATGAGGCGCTTAAAGCCAAGAAAGAGGGCAGGAGAAAAGTGATTCTCTTCAGTTATAGCGGACACGGATTAATGGATTTAATGGGGTATGAGAAATTCTTAAGCGGTAAATTATCAGAATACCATCTTCCGGAAAGTGATTTAAAATCCTCTTTGGAGGCAATAAAGAAATTCCCCAAGACTAAAAGGCAAAGAGAAAGGGGTAACCGATGAGAAGTTATACAGAATACCTTGTATTTAATACTACCAAGCGTCAGGAGTTTTCAAATATAACGGATCAAGTAGAAGCAGCCGTTATAAAAAGCGGAATTAAAGAAGGTATTTGCCTTGTTAATGCTATGCATATTACGAGTTCTGTTTTTATTAATGATGACGAGAGTGGTTTGCATAAAGATTTTGCTCTTTGGGTTGAAAAGCTTGCTCCTTACGGAAAAGATAAGTATCAGCATAATTTAACCGGCGAAGATAACGGGGATGCGCATTTAAAGAGGACGATTATGGGCAGGGAAGTGGTGTGCGCGATTACCAACGGTAAATTAGATTTTGGGCCGTGGGAGCAGATATTTTACGGAGAATTTGACGGCCAGCGCAAAAAGCGTGTATTGGTTAAGATTATCGGCGAATAACTGAATTTGGCGTGATTTCGAGCGAATGGAGCTTTTAGACAAAGCAGCTCGAGTATTTTCGGGTATCCCCGTGGAGCGATAGCGACAGAACGGGGACGGCGAAGCTGTTTGAGCCTTATTTGCTAGAGCAAATAAGGCGAGTTCTGCAGCCGCCGAAAATACGAGAGAACTTTGCCGGCCCGATAGGGCAAAAGCGACCCTGAGCGAGAAACACGGCAAATTCAGTAACAGTGGAGTAACTATGAAGATTAGAGATACCGAAATTAAAGTTGTAGTAGGCGATATTACGGATTTTGAAGCAGATGCTATTGTCAATGCCGCAAACAATAAAGGTTTAATGGGCGGGGGAGTAGCCGGCGCTATAAAGAAAAAAGGCGGAAAGATTATTGAGGACGAAGCGGTAAAGAAATGCCCCATAAATATTGGAGAGGCTACATTTACTTCAGCCGGCGCCTTAAAAGCCAAATATGTTATTCATGCTGCTACGATGGATTTGAGTTTTAAGACTGATGAGGTAAAAATACGTAATTCTTGCAAGAATTCCTTGAAGATTGCTGATGAGTTAGGGGTTAAATCGATTGTTTTTCCGGCATTAGGATGCGGAGTAGGCGGGTTTCCTTTACTGGCTTCTGCTAAAATTATGGCGCAGGAAGTTTGGCGTTACTTAAGAGAAGAGAAAACCGAAATAAAAGAAATAACTTTCTGCCTCTACGATAAAGCGGCTTATGAAGTTTTCAATAAAGGTGTTATAAAATATCTTGAGCATATACTTTACAAATTAGGGAATGGACCATTTACTACGGTTGATGCCATAATTGAAATTGATGGCGACATCGTTATTATTCAAAGAAGTAACCCTCCTTTTGGCTGGGCGCTTCCCGGCGGTTTTGTTGATTACGGCGAAAGCCTAGAAGAGGCAGTTGTAAGAGAAGCAAAAGAAGAGACAAGCCTTGATATAACTGATGTAAAACAATTCCACACTTATTCTGATCCCAAGCGCGATCCTCGATTCCATACAATTGGCACGGTTTTTATCGCCAAGGCCAAAGGCACGCCAAAAGCAGGTGATGATGCTGCAGGCTTAAAAGTCATAAGCTTAAAAGATATTGAAAAATACGATTTTGCCTTTGACCATAAGAAGATTTTAGAGGATTACTTAAAATCAGGGACAGTCCCCTGCGGGGACAGTCCCTGTTGAGCGATACACTCGTATAAATCTAACTCAAGAGTGGTCTGATATAGAGCGCTTGGTTAATTCAGGGATTACGCCTTCAGCAGAACGCTTAAAAGATTATCTTGCTGCAAGCTGTTTCAAAGGTAACCTAGATAGCGATATGGATAAGATAGTATCCTGTATTTCAGATATCCTAGGGATGCACGAAGAAACTTGTTGCGCAACTGATCCGACACTTAAAGATATCCTTATAGTGCTTGGGTCAGGTAGGAGCGGAGAGGAATTAAAAATAGCTTTTGCGAATTAAAAAGGGGCGTCTTGCCTTGAAAGCTCATCAGCCAAAAGGTAACCCTAAAAATAGCGCCCCTTTTTATTTTCTGCTAAATCCGGTAATTACCCGCTTGGATTTCTCGTTTGGGTTCATAAGTTGTCTAATAGCGCTAAAGATATTTTTAATAGCTGCGCTATGCTTACCAACTGTTATTTCTAACTCGGTTAATTTTTGCGCTAATTCTTTGTGTGTGGAGAGAAGTTCGCGTAATTTCACAAAAGCGCGCATAATCTGGATATTTACCATAATGGCGCGTTCGCCGCTTAATACACTGGAAAGCATAGCTACGCCTTCTTGGGTAAAGACACGAGGGAGTTTTCTTGCGCCACCCCAACTTGAAGTCGCAAAATGCGACTTCAAGTTTAGAGCCTCTTTCCTAGTAAGTTGGAACATAAAATCTCCCGGGAATCGTTTTATATTTCTTGCTACCTGTTCATTGAGCCGCTTTGTTTTTACTTCATAAAGCACAGCTAGGTCGCTGTCCAGCATAACTTTCTTACCCCTTAGAATCAAAATCCTTGTTGTTATTACTTCTGTAGTAATTAAATTAGCCATGTTTATTCCTCCTTCTAATATAATAGACGTAGAAGAAAGTAGAATCTAACACAAATAATTATATGTTGTTGATAGTTACTGACCTACGTAAAAGTAATAGAAAATATATTACCCCCGCTTCCATGGCAATTCCGAAGC
>JAFGUY010000007.1 GCA_016938245.1 Candidatus Omnitrophota bacterium
TAGAAAGAACAAAATGAGGTTTAAATTAATACCAGTTTTTATTCTAATGGTTTTAGCTTTACAATTATTAGGTTGTGCTCTATTGCGTAAGCCCGTAGAGTTTGTAGACGAATTTATAAATACGGCGTTTTTTCCTCCTTATTCCGGGCCAAAGGCTAAAATAACAATTGCCGATTTTGAGATTATGACTGCGAAAGCTACTTCCGATATAAGTTTGAGCTTACGCGAACTTTTGATCTCAGGGCTTGAAAAAAGCGGGCGGTTCGAAATAGTAAGTTTGCCTAAAGAAGACAGTCTTGGTAAGTATTCCGGATTAATTATTGCTACTAGGCTTCTGGATTTTGAGCCCTATGGTTCAGGCGGAAAGTCTGGGATTGCAGGCGCAGGGAGTGCGGCCAGCGGGTCATTATACAGCTTGTTAGGGGCAAGCATTAACAGGTCCTATATATCCTTAGATATACGTATTGTAGATGCGGCTACATCTAAAGTATTATTTTCAGAGCGTATCAGCGCTCAAGCAGCCGGAGATTATAGCCCGCAAGAAGACCATCATAGAGAAAGTAAAATAGGACAGGGGCTTGCTGTATATGCCGGGACTTCTATGGAGGAGGCAATAAATAAATGCATGCTGGAAGCGGTAAAGTATATTATTCAGAAAATTCCGGCGCACTACTATAAAGGAGAAGATAAAGATGGGAAAACGCAAACGTAGGGGAAAGCTTAATTGGCGTTCGAAAAGGGCAAATAAAGGCAGGAAACCGAATTTAGGTTAATATAATTATGAAGGTCCATGAAAGCGATTGTCCTTATCTCCGGTGGGCTTGATAGCATACTGGCCGCAAAAATAATCAAAAATCAGGGGATTAAGGTTATTCCTCTAAAGTTTAACATTCCTTTTTACCAAATAAATATAGATAAATATTGCGGAAAAAATCTGTTTGATTTTGTAAAAGCTAATCTAGGAGAAGAACTAAAAATCGCTGATATAGATAAAGAGTTTTTAGGGCTTCTTCTGGAACCCAGGCACGGATTTGGTACGCATATGAATCCCTGTATAGACTGTAAGATATTAATGTTCACCAAGGCAAAAGCACTGATGCCTAAATTAGGGGCGCAATTTATTGTAACCGGAGAGGTATTAGGCCAGAGGCCTATGTCCCAGCATAAACGCGCGCTTTGTGTTATTGAAGAGCAGAGCGGGCTTAAAGGCCTTTTATTAAGGCCTCTTAGTGCTAAGAACCTTAACCCTACAATACCCGAGAATAGGGGTTGGGTTAATCGCGATAATCTATTGTGTATTTCCGGGCGTTCTCGCCGTGATCAGATTAAACTCGCCCGGGATTTAAGTATTTCAGGCTATCCCAATGCTTCAGGGGGATGTTTATTAACTGACCGGCAATTTTCTTTAAGGCTTAATGATCTTATACGGCATCGAGAGCTTAATTTAAGAAACATAGAGCTGCTTAAATTCGGCAGGCATTTTAGAATCGGGCCGCAGACAAAACTAATCGTCGGCCGGAATGAAAAAGAGAATAGATATTTAGAAGAGAAGGTTAAATCCGGCGATTTATTGTTTACTCCCGAAGAAAAAGTCGCAGGGCCTACCTGTTTAGGCGTAGGGGTTTTTGATAAGGAAAAAATAACCCTTTCTTCCAGAATAGCCTGCAGTTATTCTGATCTATGTGCAGGAGAATTAAGGGTTGCTTACAGGATTATTCCGGATAGGAAGAATAAATATCTGAATGCCTCTCTTGTAAAAAAAGATAGCTTAGCAGGCCTGCTCGTATAAACAATATGAAAGAAGCCATTTTTTATGAGAAATTGGATGCTGAAAAAATCCGTTGTTACCTGTGCGCGCATGAATGTTTGATCAAAGACGGTAGTTTTGGTATTTGTTCTGTTAGGCAGAATTTTAAGGGGGTACTTTATACCTACGCTTATGGGAATGTAGTGGCGGCTAACATCGATCCTATCGAGAAAAAGCCTCTCTATCATTTTATGCCCGGATCAAAAAGTTTTTCTATCGCCGCCGCAGGGTGCAATTTTAAGTGCGGGTTTTGCCAGAATTGGGAGATTTCGCAGAAAGAGTCTAAGGGAGGCAGTTTATTAGAAGAAGATGAATTTTCTGCGCAGGACTTGGTAGATGAAGCGTTGAGGTGTAATTGTCAAAGTATATCCTATACCTATACCGAGCCGACTATTTTCTTTGAATATGCTTCTGATACCGCAAAATTAGCTAAAGAGCATTCTTTAAGGAATATTTTTGTAACCAACGGATATATGAGTAAGGAATGCCTTAAAGAGGCTTCTCTTTATTTAGATGCGGCAAACGTGGATTTAAAATTTTTTAAAGACGCCTCTTATAAAAAATTCTGTTCTGCTTCCTTGGAACCGGTATTAGCCTCTATAAGGCTTATGAAGGAATTGGGTATTTGGGTTGAAGTAACCACCTTAATCATACCGGGAGTAAACGATTCCGAGGGTGAATTGGGTGAAATAGCGGATTTTATCTTAAGCGTTGATAAAAATATGCCTTGGCATGTTTCGCGATTTCACCCCGATTATAAATTCAGCAATTACCCTGTTACCCCGGAAGAAACCTTAAAAAAGGCGCAGGAGATAGGCAAGAGGCGCGGGCTTAAGTTTGTTTACGCAGGGAATGTTTTAGGGTGGGGGAATGATACACTTTGCCCTTATTGCCATAAATTGTTAATTAAACGCGACTCATTTAGGATTCTAGAGTACAATTTGAAAGAGGGTAAGTGTATTTATTGCTGTGGTCATATCCCGGGAGAGTTTACGGCGTATTAAATTCAGATGAAAATAATTAATCCTGATAAATGCGTTGTATTTTTTGACTTTGATAATACTATCGCAACCTGCGACGTCTTTGATAGCATGCTGCCGGTATTCTCCCGGAATAACATCTGGGTTAAATTGGAGAAAGCCTGGGAAGCAGGCAAGATAGGATCGTATAAATGCCTTAAAGGCCAGTTAAGCGGCATGGTTATTACTAATCCTGCTTTAGATAGCCATTTGTCCAGCATAAAGCTTGACCCGTATTTTAAGAAATTAGTTAAAGCTTTATCCTCGAAGAAAATAAAAGTTATAATATTAAGCGATAATTTCGATTACATATTAAAACGTATTTTACATATCCATGGGATCAGAGGTTTAAAGATTTATGCTAATAAATTACATTTCAGAAGTAACCGGCTAGTTGCGCTTTTCCCTTACCGGAATCAAAAATGCGAGATTTGCGCCCATTGTAAGACTAAAAATCTTCTGGCGAATGTATCTGGTGATTCTAAAATAATATATATTGGCGACGGGCGTACTGATATATGCCCTGCTCAATACGCTGATATTGTATTTGCCAAGGATAGTCTTTTAAAGCATTTTCAGGATAAAAAGCTTGCCTGTTTTGCTTATAAATCGTTGAAAGATATTTATGCTTATTTTAAGGGTGTTTTCTAAGGCCTTATGGATATTCACGTATTAAATTTTGACAATAGCTTAACAAGCCAGAAAAACCTCCTGGCAGCGTATAGCCCAAGAATTATAGGCCTTCAAGATTTTTCTTCTTCAGCAAGGCTATGGATGGGTAAGAAAACCGCCGAAGCTATCAAAGACCGGATTAAAGGCATATCCGGTTGCGCAGTAAATTTCCTGGGTTCAGGTGATTTTCATCATGTAAGTTCTTTGTTAACAGAGGAGATCAAAGAGTCTGCATCTTTAATTGTTTTTGACTTCCATCCAGACTGGGATATGCTGCCACCGTCTTTAGGATGCGGTTCGTGGGTCACACACGCCTTAAGAAACCCGAATATTATTAAATGCCTTCTAATCGGTGCCTCTTCCTGCGATCTCTCCTTTCCGTATATACAAAGCGGTAACTTGAAATCATTAGAAAATAACAGGGTAGAGGTTTATCCCTACCAGCATCGTCCTTCTTCGGTATTCTTAAGTGATGTGCCTCTTAATAAATCCATAAAACTAAAAAAAGGGCTATTCAAGACCGAGATTTCCTGGAGCGAGCTTAAAGGCCGTAATTTAAATAATTTCTTCCTTTCTTTGATTTCTAATCTGCCTTCAAAAAAAGTATATGTATCTATAGATAAAGATTGTCTTAAGAATGACTATGCCCTGACTAATTGGGAGGAGGGGTTTTTTTCTTTGGACGAGCTTTTAATAATGCTGAAAATAACAAAAGAAAACTTAATTATTTTAGGAGTAGATATAACCGGTGATTATTCGCAGGCTGCATACCCTGATATTATAAAAAGAATAATTTCAAGGTTGGACCACCCTAAGAATGTTAAGGCTGATCGCCTGGATGCAGGAGTAATATCCTCAATAAATGAAGCAACTAATCTTAAGCTGCTCTCTGTATTAAATCCCTGATTTTATCTATATTCCTGAAAGAAAGAAAGGGTCTCTGCAGCCACTTTTTCTCTTTCCTGGTCGGCAATTATAATATGGTAGGAATCTTCAAACAATACTACTTTCTTTTCTTTAGACCCGATGCGGTCATAAATAAAATAAGAATTTTTAGGGCTGGTTAGGTCATCATCTTTTGCCTGAAGTATCTGTATAGGCGTTGTAACTGCCGGGAGTATTTTTGTGATATATTTTGTTAAAAGGAGGTTCTGGTGCATGCTTGATACAGGTATCACCGGATAACCATAAAGGTGAACCTTGTTGTACTCAAAAAGATCCGCCTGTTTGTAGAAGCTCTCTATTTTTGAGCGCAGCCGTTCATTTTTTATGCCATAAGGGTACTCTTCTTTAAGGTAGAAGTAATATTTCAGGGGAGTTTTACAGACCAAAGGCAGCAGGATTTTTATTTTCGGAGTATTCCACCCGTCGAAAAAAAGGGTAGGGGAGAAACAATTAATCGCCCGTACTTTTTCAGGGAATTCGTACGCTAAAAGAATACTTAAGAGCGCTCCAAAGGAGAGCCCGGCTACATATATATTTTCATATTTCGGCTGGTACTTAAGAAATTCTTTCTTTATCCCTGCATAAATCTCCTGCCAGCGCAGCCTTTTTAATACAGAGAGGGATTGGTTGTGCCCGGTCATCATAGGGCTGGCTACGGAGAATCCCTGTCTATTAAGGCGTTTACCTATAGAGCCCATCTCTTTGGCAGTTCCGGTTAATCCGTGAATCAGAAAACAAAGATTATTGTCCCCTTCAAGGAAAAAACCGGAATCAGGTATATCTTGAATTTTGCGCCGGTCTTCTTTTAAAGAGAAAATTATCATTTTAGTTCCCGTAATTTTTCTATTATATAATTTTGATCAGATTTTTCTAGAAAGGTACTTGTGCTTAAAGTGATGTGCTTGGATGCGATATCTCTGGCATTTAAAGAGGCTAAGGGGGAATAAAGATTCTTTAGGTACCGGTAATCTGTAATTGCCTTAAGGTATATTCGGGATATCCCGCGGCCGGAGGTATTTAATATTCTAAATGCCTTTTCTTGTTTGTCCTTTTCTTCAAATATTAAAGTAAGGTACGGATAATTTGAATAGTCTCCGGGTGCTTCGGTAATAATCCGTATGTTTTTTATCTCCTTTAGATTTTCTATATAATATTGCGTTTTTTCTCTTTGGCTATCTATTTCTTTTTCCAGGCACTGCCACTGCAGATGGCCTATGGTTTTCCTTACTTCGGAAACATTATGCAAAGGGAAATTAGAATCAAAATATTCAATAAAGGCTCTTTCGGGCTTATCCTGTATCTTCCAGAATATCTGCGGTAACCTAAAGGCAAACCAGAATAACTGCGGCCTGTAGAAAATCCAGTAGCCGAATAGCTCTATTAATTTTAAACATTCTGAAAACCGGTTCTCTTTTTCTATATCTTTTGCTGTTTCTTCAATCAAGCCTGAAAAATCAGCTTTGGTTATTATTACCCCTCCTTCATAGATAGTGATTCCCTTACCCCGGCATAGGCTGTAAAAGGCAAAATCACCTATAGTCCCTGTTTTTCTACCTTGATTCATTGCGCCTAAGCTCTGAGCGCAATCTTCCACGATGAATATCCCGTTATTTTTGGCTATATTTAAGACGGGCTCAAGATTTACCGGTATGCCCCCTAAATGCACCGGGATAATGGCAAGAATATCTTTGTTTTTTAAACAAACACTCTGCAGCTGGTTAATTTCGAAATCAAACCGGCTCTTTGCTATATCGCAGACCAGTATTTTTAATCCCGCTCTTTCTATGGCTAAAGGCACAAGCGGGCAGATGAAAGAGGGGATGATGACTGTTTTTTTAGGGGATAATTTCTTTAACGTCTCTAATATAATGTAAAGCGCTGCTGTGCCGGAATAAGTGATGCGTGCATAGCCTACCCCTAGCAATCTCTTAAAATCATCTTCAAGGGAGCCAGTATTCCTGCTATGAAAAGAAGTTAAGAGGCTTTTTATATTAAAAGGCAAGCCGGCCGTAGGGGGGATTTCTCTAAACATACTCATTTTTTCTCATCTTTTCATTTATTTTATGCTAAAATACACGGAAATGCAAGGTACTTATTTATTAGGGAGAAATGGAAAATATAGAATTTAGAATCTGTAATTCTGTAAGCAGGATTAATAGAGAAAACTGGAAGATGGCTTTTGGGAATATGCCTGAAGGGTATGAGTTTTATAAATCCCTTGAAGAGTCTAACCTTGCAGAGTTCAGTTTCTATTATCTTCTCTTGTATTCAGCTGGCCGGTTGAACCTAATTGCCCCGCTTTTTATTTCCGACTTTAACTTAGATATTGCTGTCTTGGGATGGTTAAAGAATGCTATTCTAGCTATACGTAAACTGTATCCGCGTTTTTTGATTATTAAAACACTTTTTGTAGGTTCACCTTTTGCAGAGCATGGGGTCATTGGCCTGGCTGAAGATATAAGGAAAAACCCTAAAGTTTTTGATGAATTTGTTAATTTCTTAAAGGTATTCTCTAAAGAAAAGAAGGCAGGCCTTACTATTTTTAAAGATTTTCCGCAAGACAAGAAAGAGGGTTTGAGCGCTTTACTGAAAAATGGTTTCTTCAAGGTAAATAGCTTTCCTTCTGCGATAAACGAACTTCCTTTTCATTCTCTTGAAGATTATGTGCAGAGTTTGGGGCCTTCTACCAGGAAAAGCCTGCGCCGTAAGTTAAAAAGCGCTTATAGCCAGGCAAAAATTGAGATTAAGGTATTAGATGAGGCGGATAGTGTAATAGATGATTTATACAAGCTTTATCTTAACACCCATTCACAGGGCGGGACGAAATTTGAGAGGCTTACTAAGGAATTTTTTGTTAGCGTAAGCAGGAATATGCAGCCGTACATTAAGATTTTTCTTTACTATGTTAACGGGTGCCTCGGGGCCTTCAACCTTTGTTTCGTATATAAGGATTTATTTATTGATAAATTTATCGGATTCAATTATGATATCTCAAACAGGTTCCATTTATATTTTGTAAGCTGGTGTTATAATATAGATTGGTGCATTAAAAACTCCGTACATTTTTATAAGACCGGACAGACAGATTATAGCGCCAAGATTAAATTGGGGGGCAGGCTTCTGCCGCTTTATGCGTACTTTAAACATGGTAACAGGGGGGTTAATATTTTGTTAAAGTTCTTATCCTTAGTTTTAAAGCCGGATAATTTTGATGTTAAGATAAAAGAGAGCCAGCCATGATTAAGAAAAGACTGACTTTAAAAATCATCCTGTTTCTAATAATCTCTGATATTTTCGAGACTTTGGTTCATCTATGCTTTAAGAAAGGGGCGCAGGCACAGGATTATCTCGACATCCATACTATAAGAGACGGGTTAACCTTTCTTGTCGGGGTATCTTCTTCGCCTTATTTGTGGTTAGGCCTCTTTTTTGCCCTGGTTACTTTTATAACCTGGTCAACCATACTCTCTAAAATTGATTTAAGCGTTGCCGTGCCGATAGCCAGCCTTAGTTATATACTCGTACCTTTAACTTCATCTATATTTTTAAAAGAAAACATTAGCCTTTTAAGGTGGGGCGGGGTAATCTTTATATTAATAGGGGTAGTCTTTGTTTCTTTAAGCTCTCAAGAAAAAGAGGTTGTTTTAAAATGAAAGAAGGCGTAGTTTTTACCCTGTTTTTAATATGTTTAACCAGTATAAGTGATACTGTAAACCAGCTTTTCTTAAAATCCGCAATTAATTCCATAACTGCTCCTTCGGGAAATATCTTTAAAATAATAAAGTTTATTTTTAAATTAATTTCAATTCCCAGGGTATGGATAAGCTTTACCTTTACCATAATTTCTCTTTGTATATGGCTTTTTGTTTTATCGAGAGCGGATTTAAGTTTTGCGTTCTCTGCTGATAGCATGCACTATATTTTTATTGCCGTTGCTTCAAGGTTTATATTAAAAGAGAAGGTTACTTTCAAGCGCTGGCTGGGGATTATTTTTATAATCGTCGGTATAACAATAATCAGCTTTACCTAATTAAAAGATTTGAGGAGTAAGGAAATAGATTGATGGGGTGGTAACTTGTATAATCATATAATAGCTTTAGCCATTTTTATATCTGCCTATTTATCCTTCATTTTTTTCCCCAACAAAAGAGCCATTTTTGCTATCTTAGGCGGATTTATACTAGTCGCCTTAAGGGTAATCTCTCCCCAAGATGCCGTTTTCGCAATTAATTGGAATGTTATGGGTATATTCGTAGGGATGCTGGCTGTAGCGGATGTCTTTATGTTAAGCCGGGTTCCTGCATACCTTGCTGAAGTAATCGTTAACCGCGCTAAAAACACTGCCTGGTCAGTATTGTTTATATGCGTATTAACAAGTTTTATCTCTGCTTTTGTGGAGAATGTTGCCACGGTTTTAATCGTTGCTCCTATCGCCATATCATTAGCCAGAAAGCTTAAGATTAACCCTTTGAATATGATGATTGCTATTGCGATATCCAGCAACCTGCAGGGGGCTGCTACTTTAATCGGAGACCCTCCGAGCATGCTCTTAGGCGGGTTTGCCAAAATGAATTTCTCGGATTTTTTCTTTTATAAAGGCCGCCTAAGCATCTTTTTTGCAGTACAGCTTGGCGCGCTGGCATCTTTTATTGTGCTCTATTTTATATTTAGAAATAATAAAGAAAAGATTAAGCTTCCCCCGGTTGAAAAGGTTAATTCCTGGGTTCCTACGTGTATACTGGTTCTTTTAATACTGGCTCTTGCGTTTTCTTCTTTCGTTGATAGCGGTTTCTCCTATACCGCGGGGCTTTTATGCATTATTTTTGGGGCTATTTCGCTTATTTGGCAGAGAGTAATAAATAAGGGCTCAATTGTTAAAGGGCTAAAGAGCCTTGACTGGGAAACAACCTTTTTCTTAGCCGGCATATTTGTTATAATCGGGGCTATAGCTATTACCGGATGGATTGACCTTTTTTCAAACTTTCTTTCCGGATTAATCGGCCAGAATATATTCTTAGGTTATACTGCTATCGTTATTATGTCGGTGGTTATCTCTGCCTTTGTAGACAATGTTCCTTTCTTGGCTGCTATGCTTCCGGTTGCTATATCTATGTCTACGAAGCTGAATATAGACCCCACGCTTTTCCTTTTTGGGCTGCTTATCGGCGCAAGCTTAGGCGGAAATATTACGCCTATCGGCGCTTCAGCGAATATTGTTGCCTGCGGCCTGCTTAAGAAAGAAGGTTACCGTGTTAGCTTCAAAGATTTTATGAAGATAGGCATACCTTTTACCTTTGCCGCAGTATTTGCGGTATATTTATTTGTTTGGTTTATTTGGGGGAAATAATGGATGAATGTTGCGTACATAAAAGAAAAGACAGCCTTTTTAAGAACAAACTTTTAATTATCTCTGTCTTGGTTGGCGGGCTACTTTTTATTTCGATATTCCTGCCTTTGTTAAAACCTTTTCAGGAGAATTTCTTAAAGTATTTTAAAAGCATCTGGTGGGCGGTAGCTTTAGGCTTATTATTAGGCGGAATTATCGAGCATTATATTCCCAGAGAATATATTTCAAAAGTACTTTCCCGTAAAAAACCTGTCACAATTTTTAATGCTGTATTCTTAGGTTTTTTGATGAGTGCCTGCAGCCATGGGATATTGGCGTTATCTATACAGTTGCATAAAAAAGGTGCATCAAATCCTGCGATAGTAAGTTTCCTGCTCAGCAGTCCTTGGGCAAATTTTACCTTAACAGTTATGCTCGTAGGTTTCTTTGGGCTTAAAGGGTTTTTGATTATAGCTTCCGCCGTAATTATTGCCATTAATACGGGGTTCATATTTATGTTTCTTGAGAAAAAAGGATTAATTGAAAAGAATAATAATATTGTTGAAGTAGCTGATGACTTCTCAATTATTAAAGACTGGTTAAACAGGGCCAGAGATTATAAATTTAGCCTTCAAAGCCTAATTAATGATTTTAAAGGTATATTAAACGGCGCAGTAAGCCTATCCAATATGGTTTTATGGTGGATTATATTAGGAGTTTTTATCGCCTCATTAGCCGGAGCTTACATACCAACTCATTTTTTCCCCATGTTTATGGGCCCGACCTTATTTGGATTGTTGGTTACTTTAGGCCTGGCTACTGTAATTGAAGTCTGCTCCGAAGGATCGAGTCCTTTGGCATTTGAAATCTACCGGCAGACAGGGGCGTTGGGTAATAGCTTTACATTTCTTATGGCAGGGGTGGTAACGGATTATACTGAAATCGGGCTTCTCTGGCATAATGTTGGGAAGCGAACTGCCTTGTGGCTTCCGGTAATCACCGTCCCGCAGGTTATAGCCTTAGGATATCTATTTAATATTTTTATAAAATACGGGAAAATTTTTCTTGACAAATGATACTATTATAGTATCATTAACTCTGAAAGGAGAGTGTATGGATATTACAGTTAAATATATGCTACGCCCCGTTGCTCACTGCGTAACTTTGTCAGTTGCAACGCTATTTTACCTACCCGTTATATAGCCTCCGACGAGAAGTTCGCCTTAAAGACCTGATTTTTCCCA
>JAFGUY010000065.1 GCA_016938245.1 Candidatus Omnitrophota bacterium
AGATACCTATAAGTGCCAGAATAATAGCCTTGGCTGATGTTTATCAGGCATTAACCAGTGATAGGCCTTATCGTAAGGCGCACTCTAAAGCAAAAGCTGCAAAGATTATTAAATCCAGTTCAGGCACGCAATTTGACCCCAAGATCACCGAAACATTTTTAAAAATCCTGCAGAAAGAATAATAATAAATCCTCCTAAATTTAACTAACTTTTGTCTTGCTAAAACCCTTAATAAATAGTAAAATAATTTTCTAACTTTTTGGCGAAAAAATAGGGCCCATGGTTCGACTTTGTTCACCATAGGGCTTCAATAAGTAAATTAATCGGGCCCATAGCTCAGTGGCAGAGCAGGTGACTCATAATCACTTGGTCCGGGGTTCGAATCCCTGTGGGCCCACAGAAAAGATATAAGGGCATTTAGCTCAGTTGGTTAGAGCGCTACATTCACATTGTAGAGGCCAGAGGTCCGAGTCCTCTAATGCCCACCAAGAGGAAAAAGGAGAAGAGTTTGTCCGGGGTTAATCTTAAAGCACAATTAGGCAGTTTAATTAAACTTCAGGAGATAGATACTCAGATATACGGTTTACGCGCTGAAAAAGCCTCAAAACCTGATCAGGTTAAGGCTTTAGAGGATTCTTTTGAGAGTAAAAAGGCGTATATGGCAGAACTGGAGAAGAATTCCCTTGATCTTACTAAACAGAAAAAGGATAAAGAGCTGGAATTAGCTTCAAAAGAAGGGGCCGCAGTAAAGTTACAGGGCCAGCTTTATTCGTTGAAGACAAACAAAGAATATCAGACAATGCTCCATCAGATACAGGATGCTAAGGCAGATACTTCAATTATCGAGGATAAGATACTTGAAGTTTTAGAAGAAATGGATAAATTAAAAGTTAAGGTAGACCAGGAGAGGCTGAAAATAAAGGAAGAAGAAAAGTTATTTATATCGGAAAAAGGAAAAATAGAGGAAAGGGTTAAGGAGATAGACGACAAGCTAAGCCATTTAGAGGCTGACAGAAAGCAGGCGGTGATTGACGTAGAGCCTAAAATTTTATCCCAGTACGAGAGGATACTTAAAAGCCGTGACGGTCTGGCTATAGTTACGGTTAAAGACAATTCTTGCGGAGGGTGCAATATGTTTGTCCCGCCGCAGGTAATAAATTTAATTAAAATGTATGAGCGTATAATTACATGTGAAACCTGTAACCGAATGCTTTATATAGATGAGGTTAATTAAGGTTAAGCTTTGCTTATAAGAGAACTGGAGATTTATATTGACGGGGCTTCTAAGGGTAACCCGGGGCCGAGCGGCATAGGCGTGGTTATCTGCCATGAAGGAAATGTGATAAAGAATATTTCAAGTTTTATCGGCAATGCCACCAATAATATTGCAGAATATACGGCTTTAATTTATGCTTTGCAGGAAGCCTTAATTTTAAAGGCAGAATCTCTTACGGTTAAAACAGATAGCCAGCTTTTGGCGCGGCAGTTAAATAAAATTTACAAGGTTAAAAATACCAATCTTTCCGGGCTTTATAATCAGTCAGTTCATTTGATCCGGGCATTTAAAAAGGTTGCTATTTATGAAATTCCGCGCGAAGAGAACAGGATGGCGGATAAATTGGCAACACAGGCAATAAAAAGTTCTTTAATAAATAAGGGCAGGCGGAACGCAGCTGCTCCCTGCTAAAAGCAGGGAGAGGAAAGTCCGGGCTCCAAAGGAAAGCGTAACAGGGTAATGCCTGTCTCTGCTAGAATATTAGCAGAAGGATAAGAGCCACAGAGACGATAAAAGGTGAAACGAGGCAATCTCTACGCGGAGCAAGGCGAATAGCCCCGCCTTCTTTATTCCTTTTTAGGAATGAAGTTAAGGGTGATCCGCCCGGAAACGGCGGGAGGGTGATAAGCTGCTTTTAGCCTTAAGGTTTAAAGACCTTAAGGAATCAGAGGAATGGCTGCTTTAGATGCGATTAATCGCAATCGACACAGAACCCGGCTTATTCTGCCTGTCCTTGTAAAATTAATATTTAACTAACGGAGGAAAAGATGTCAGGTCATTCTAAGTGGAAGACGAATAAAGGTAAAAAAAATATAGCTGATGCAAAAAAAGGCGCAGCTTATACCAAGATTATTAAGGAGCTTACGGTTGTTGCACGTGAAGGAGGCGGTAATCCTGATACAAACCCCAGGCTTCGCGCAATAATGCAGAAAGCAAAAGAAGCAAATATGCCTTCCGATAACGTTAAGATGGCGATTAAGCGCGGGACAGGGGAGTTGCCGGGTGTAATTTATGAGACGGCTATGTATGAAGCCTATGGCCCGGGCGGAGTAGCAATGATGATCGAGGTTTTAACCGATAACAAAAACCGCACCAGTGCGGAGATCCGCAACATTATGTCCAAAAAAGGAGGTAATTTTGCAGGGGCTGGCGCGGTAAGCTGGATGTTCACGATGAAAGGATATTTTTTGATTGATAGGTCCCAGGGCCAAGAAGACGAGCTTATGAATGTTGTTTTGGATGCAGGGGCAGAGGATATGAAATCGGACGGCAAGAATTACGAAGTTTTTTCTACTACGCAGAGTTTTGAGAAAGTAAAACAGGCCCTAGAGGCCAAGGGGATTAAGCCTCAGGACGCCGAGATAACCATGGTTCCTTCATCGACTATAAAATTAGCCGGTAATGAAGCTAAGCAGCTTTTAAGCCTGATTGATGCGCTGGAAGAGCATGATGACGTGCAGCAGGTTTATGCTAATTTCGATATCCCGGATGAGATTATGGACAAGATAGCCGCAGAAAGCTAATGAAAATCTTAGGGATTGATCCGGCTTTAACCATTACTGGTTACGGAGTAATCATTACGCAGGACAATAACTTTGTTTTGGTTGAAGCAGGCATAATCTCTACAAAGGCCAACGATGATATCGGCAGCCGCCTAGAAAAGATTTTTAACGGGGTAACCAAGCTTATTTTAGATACTAAACCTGATTGTTTAGTCTTAGAGAAGATATATTCGCACTATAGGCACCCTGCTACGTCTTATATTTTAGGCCAGGCACGCGGGGTAATTTGCCTGGCTGCGGCTGTTAGCAATATACCTCTAGTTGAATATGCGGCAACCCGGGTTAAGAAGGCAGTGGTCGGCCAAGGCTTGGCTTCTAAGCTTCAGGTCAAAAGAATGGTGGCAGGCATATTAAAGCTTGATAAACTGCCTAAGCATACAGATGTAACCGATGCCTTAGTTTTAGCTATAGCGCATAGCTATATAATAAGGAATAGAAGATGATTTCGGGCATATCCGGAAAGATAATTGAAAAAGGAGAGAATTACTTAGTCCTTGATGTCGGCGGGATATTTTATCAGGTATTAATCCCTGCTGTGGTTATGCAGCGCATAGATGAGGCAGTGGCGGCTGACGGAAAGATTAACCTTAAAACCTTTCATTATCTTCAATCCGAGCCTAATAAGAGTATCCCGGTATTAATCGGGTTCTTAAATGATATTGAGAAGGATTTCTTTGAGGTATTTATTACTGTCTCCGGCATAGGCCCCCGCGCTGCTTTAAGGGCTTTGAATAAGCCGATATCCGGGATTGCCAAAGCAATAGATGAAGCGGATGTAAGTTACTTAAAATCTCTTCCGGGAATCGGCGAGCAGAGGGCACGGGAGATTATTGCAAAGCTTCAGAATAAAATAGGCAAGTTCGGTTTAATTCAGGACTGCGCCTTGCGAAAAGAGGGTACGGGTTCGGCTAAAGATATTTCAGAAGAGGCATTAGCTGTGCTTGTGCAATTAGAATATAAAAAGCATGAGGCCCTAAGTATGATTAAAAGGGCCTTGGAGTCATCGCCTAAAGCGCAGACTACCGAGGAATTATTAAATTTAGTCTATAAGCAAAAGAAGGCAAAATAATGCAAGATAACCGTAAATCCGTAATTGAGGCTTTACTCTTGGCAAGCGAAAAGCCGCTGGCATTAGAAAAAATAAGGGAGGTCTTGGATAACTTGCCGGCGCAGGATACGTTAAAGATTATCGAAGAGCTAAAGAAAGAGTATGAGGATTCTAACCGGGGGTTCAGGATTATTGAGATCGCCGGCGGGTTCCAGATGACCACAGCAACCAATTTCGCGCCTTTTTTAAAGAAGCTTTTTAAAGACCGTAATACCGAGAGGCTCTCTAAACCCGCACTTGAAACTCTGGCTATCATTGCTTATAAGCAGCCTTTAACCAGAGGGGAGATAGAATTGTTAAGAAACGTCAATGTTGACGGAGTAATGAAAACTTTAGTGGATAAGAACTTAATCCGTATCTGCGGGAGGAAGAAGGCGCCGGGTAATCCTTACGTTTACGGCACAACCCGCCAGTTCCTGGAGCATTTTGGGTTAAAGTCTTTGCAGGACTTGCCTAAAATGGAGGATTTCTCTTCATTGGCCCAAAAGGCGGAATTAATCGAGGCTATACCGGAAGAAAAAATAGAAGCGGAGGGGAAAAATGAGCCTGAAAACATTACGCAATAAAATAGATAAAATAGATAAGATGATTGTTAATCTATTAAATGCGCGCAATAGGGTTATCTTAAATATTGCTAAACTTAAACATAAAAGCGGAAAGGATATTTATGCCCCTGACCGCGAAAATGAAGTATTAAGAAGGGTTTCTAAATATTCGGGTAGGCTTATGGATAAGGATGCGCTTAGGGCAATATACCGCGAAATAATGTCCGCCAGCCTTAAACTTGAAAAGCCTTTAAGGATTGCTTATATGGGCCCGGAAGCATCTTTCAGCAACCTCGCAGCTTTAAAGAAATTCGGTTCCCAGGTAGGATACGTTGCCTGTGCGAGTATTGCCGATGTCTTTTTAGAAGTAGAGAGAGGAGAGGCTGATTACGGAGTTGTGCCGATAGAGAATTCGATTGAAGGCGCAGTTACGCATACTTTGGATCTTCTGGTAGAATCTGATTTAAAGATATGCTCCCAGATAATTCTTGATGTAGCGCATAACCTTTTAAGCAATTGCGCTAAGCCTAAGATTGAAAGGGTTTATTCTAATCCTCAGGTTTTCGGCCAGTGCCGGATATGGCTTCAGGAGAATTTACCTCATGCTCAGCAGATTGAGGTTGTTAGCACTACGCGCGCAGCGCAGATAGCGGCGAAAGAAAGAAATAGCGCCTGTATTGCTTCATTATTGGCAGCAGAGGTTTATAAATTAGGGGTAATTGCCCGAGATATTGAAGACTCCCCGCATAATATTACGCGCTTTTTTGTAATCGGAGAGAACGATGCCAGGGTAACCGGGAATGACAAGACATCCGTACTTTTTTCTATAAAGGATAGGATAGGGGCTTTGCATGAGATGCTCCTTCCTTTTAAGAGGAATAAGATTAATCTTACCAAGATTGAATCCCGTCCTTCAAAGAAAAAAGCATGGGATTATTATTTCTTTGTTGATTTGGAAGGGTATAAAGATGAGCCGCGTATACGCAAGGCTCTTATAGAGTTAGATAATAAATGCAAGTTTTTTAAAATTTTAGGTTCGTACCCGACAGGAGAGTAAATTTAATGGTTTTTGCAAGAAAGCACCTTTTAAAAATTGAGTCTTATGAGGCAGGCAGGCCAATTAGTGAAATTAAGTGCCAATTAAGGCTAAAGGAAGTTATTAAGCTTGCTTCTAACGAAAACCCTCTGGGGCCGTCTCCCAAGGCAATAGAGGCAGTGCGCAAGGCGCTCTCTTCTATAAACCGTTATCCGGACAGCAGCGGCTATTACCTTAGGAAAAAGATTGCTAAGGTTTTAAGCCTTGAGCCTTCGAATATCATCCTAGGCAACGGTTCAGATGAGCTGATCGATATTATTATTAGGGCTTTTGTAGAGGATGACGAGAATATTATAACCGCTGACCTTGCTTTTTTAGAGTATAAGATTGTTTCTTTTATAAACAACAGGAATTTAATTACTGCGCCGCTAAAATACTTTAAGTTTGATTTAGCTGCAATAAAAAAGAAGATTAACCCTAAGACTAAGCTGATTTTTATTGCCAACCCTAATAATCCTACGGGTACGTATGTTACAAAATATGAATTGGAAGAGTTCTTTAGGGGGTTGCCGGAAAATATTCTGGTAGTATTAGATGAGGCGTACGATGCTTTTATTGATGTTGAGGATTTTCCGAATTCATTAAACTATATCAAAAAGAAAAATGTCTTAGTCCTTAAAACATTGTCTAAGTCTTTTGGGTTAGCGGGATTAAGAATAGGTTACTGTCTAGGCCTACCGGAACTAATCTCTTCTCTTGAAAAAGTAAGGCAGCCGTTTAATGTCAACTCTTTAGCCCAAGAGGCAGCTATAGCAGCTCTTGATGATAAGAAGTTCTTGCGTAAAACACGCTCGTTGATATTAGAGGGTAAAAAGTATTTATGCCAAAACCTCTGGGAGCTGGGGATACCCTATGTTTCTTCCGTAGCTAATTTTATACTTATTGACGTAGGAAGGGATGGCGTCAGTTTTTTTAAGGAGATGCTTAAGTTTGGCGTAATCGTACGCAATATGCGCCAGTATGGTTTAAAGAATTTTATCCGCGTTACTATAGGTACAAAAAAAGAGAATATAAGATTTATTAAGGTTTTAAAGAAGATCCTCAAGGGGAACACCCCGCGTTTATAATGAATTACGCGGGTGTGCCCTTCTGGGCAAGGAGAAAAAATGATTATAGTGTTAAGGCCGGAGGCAAGTGAAAATCAGGTAAACCATATAGTTGAAAAAGTAAAAAAGTTGGGGCTTACTGCGCATGTATCTAAGGGGACGGAGCGTACAATTATCGGAGTTATCGGGCCGGAGGATGTATTGCGCGTTACTCCTTTGGAGGTTTTCCCCGGCGTTGAAAAAGTTATCCCTGTTTTAGCCCCTTACAAACTTGTTTCCCGGGAATTTAAACCTGATGATTCGGTTATTGATTTAGGAAAGGGTGTGGTAATCGGGGGCAGAAAAATAGCGGTAATGGCCGGGCCATGCGCAATTGAAAATGAGGTAATTTTACGTAATATTGCTTCCGAAATAAAAAAGTCAGGCGCTACCATCTTGCGCGGTGGCGCATTTAAACCGCGAACCTCTCCTTATAGTTTTCAGGGATTAGGGGAAGAAGGCCTAAAGATTTTAAAAAAGGTAGGAGATGAGTTAAAACTGGTTACGGTAAGCGAAGTGATGGATACAAGAGACGTAGAGCTTGTAACGCGTTATGTTGATGTTATGCAAATCGGTGCGCGCAATATGCAGAATTTTAACCTGCTTAAAGAAGTAGGGATGACAAAAAAACCGGTAGTTTTAAAAAGAGGCCTTTCTTCTACGATAAAGGAACTCTTGATGTCCGCAGAGTATATACTTTCAGGAGGAAATTTTAATGTAATTCTTTGTGAGCGCGGGATCAGGACTTTTGAGGATTCAACGCGTAATACTCTGGATATTAGCGCAGTGCCGGTCATAAAACAACTCTCGCATCTTCCGGTTATCGTTGATCCGTCCCATGCCGCAGGAAAATGGGGATTAGTTTCTCCTCTTGCAAAGGCCGGGATTGCCGTAGGAAGCGACGGGTTGATTATAGAGGTGCATACTTCTCCCGAAGATGCATTGTCCGACGGAGCACAGTCTCTATTGCCGGACAATTTTTCTGAACTTATGCAGGAATTAAAAGTTATAACTAAAGCAATAGGAAGGGAGATTTAATGCAAATTTTCAAAAAAGTTGCGGTTATCGGAATAGGCCTAATCGGCGGATCGCTTGCTTTGGATATAAAGAAGAAAAAACTTAGCCAGGAAGTTGTCGGAGTCAGCCGGCATAAAGAGACTATTTCTTTAGCCTTAAAAATTAAGGCGATAGATAAAGGTTCCCTTTCTTTAAATATTATTAGGGGCGCTGACCTTATAATTATAGCTACGCCCGTAGATACGATTATCGGTTTAGAAAAAGAGATATTAAGATATGCGGGTAGAGACTGCATTGTTACCGATGTAGCTAGCACTAAAGAAGTAATCTCTAAATCCTTAGGGGGTATTTTTCCTAACTATATAGGCTCTCATCCTCTGGCAGGTTCTGAAAAACGCGGGATTATGAGTGCTTCCTGCGGTATATTTAAGGGTTCCTTGTGTATATTGACTTTAGGCAAAAAGTTTTCTTTGGAATCGCTTAAAAAGATTAGAAAGATGTGGAGGGTATTGGGGGCTAAGGTAATTATACTGGATCCTAAAGAGCATGATAAAGCCCTTGGTTTTGCCAGCCACCTTCCGCATATCATCGCTTTTTCTCTTATGAAGAGCATTCCTTTGAACACATTAAGATTTTCTGCCCGGGGCTTGAAAGATACGACGCGCATTGCAGCTTCTGACCCTTCTCTTTGGAAGGGGATCTTTTTAAGCAACAGGAGAAATATATTAAAGGCGATAGATTCTTTTCAAGGTAACCTGAATAAAATCAAGTCTGCAATAAAAACTAATGATGCGAAGGCATTAGAGAAGATTCTTTTAAAATCCCAGAAAATAAGAGAATTATTAAAATGATTATTGCAATCGACGGCCCGGCTGGCGCAGGAAAAAGCACTGTTGCTAAGCTAGTCGCCAGGAAGTTGGGGTATCTCTATCTGAATACAGGCGCAATGTACCGGGCGCTTACGCTTAAGGCTTTAGATAACGGAGTTGATATATCTGATATTAAAAAAATTTCTGCTTTAGCTTCTGCAAGCGTAATTGGCCTTATCAATAATCCCGACGGATCTTTAGTCGTTACTTTGGATGGCGTTGACGTAAGTCTTGCCATACGAGAGCCCCGTATTACAAAATTAGTATCAGATATCGCTAAAATTAAAGAAGTCCGCCAGGTTATGCTTAAATTGCAAAGAGAGATGGGTAGAAGGGGGAATGTTGTCTTAGATGGCAGAGATATAGGCACGGTTGTATTCCCGCAAGCAGAGAAAAAATTTTACCTCGATGCTGATTTAAAAGAACGGGTTAACCGCCGCCATAAAGAGCTGAATAGTTTAGGCCGGGAAGTAACGGTAGATGCCGTAAATTCGGATTTAACCAACCGGGATAAAATTGATACCGGCCGCGAAATTGCCCCTTTAAAAAAAGCAGAAGATGCAATTTATTTAGACACAACTTTTCTTACAATCGAAGAGGTAGTTAATAAGCTTTTCTTTTATATTAATGGATAAGTCGCTGATACGCAATTTCTCTATTATTGCCCATATTGACCATGGTAAATCTACTCTTGCCGACCGCATACTGGAGATAACCGGCGCAGTAGATAAAAGGCATAAGGGAAGCCAGCTCCTTGATGATATGGATTTAGAGAAGGAACGGGGCATTACGATTAAAGCCTCAATGGTAAGGCTCTCTTATAAAAGCCGGACCGGAAAAGATTATGTTTTGAATTTAATTGATACTCCGGGGCATGTTGATTTTACTTATGAAGTATCCAAATCCCTCGCTGCCTGCGAAGGCGCGGTTTTGGTTGTTGACGCCGGGCAAGGGATAGAGGCGCAGACCGTAGCCAATTATTATCTGGCTATGGAGTGTGATTTGGAGATTATCCCCGTAGTGAATAAAATAGATTTAACCGCTATAGATTTACCAAAGGTAAAAAAACAGATTATTGATGTTTTAGGGTTTAAGGAAGATGAAATAATCTTAGCTTCTGCCAAGGAAGGAAAGGGAATCGAAGATATCTTAGAGAGGATAATTCAGGTTATCCCTGCGCCAAGCGGTGAAATTAATAATCCCCTTAAAGCGCTTGTCTTTGACTGCCGCTTCGATGCTTATAAAGGTGTTGTTATATTTGTAAGAATAGTTGATGGAAGCATTTCTTTAGATACCCAGCTTAAAATGGTGCATTCGCAGGCAGTATATAAAATTGAAGAGTTAGGTGTTTTTAAGGATTTAAAATACACTGCAGTTGATTACTTATCCTGCGGTGAGGTCGGTTATTTTACCGCGAATATTCGGGAGCCAAGAGAAATAATTATCGGTGATACTATAACTGATTTAAAAAATCCCTGCTCGGATGTTTTCCCGGGTTACCGGCAGCCAAAACCACTGGTCTTTTGCGGGATATACCCGGTTAATCCCGGGGATTTTCCCGGTTTACGCGATGCAATGGATAAGCTGAAACTATCCGACGCCTCTTTTGTCTTTGAGCCGGAGAATTCGCAGTCATTCGGATCGGGGTTTCGCTGCGGTTTCTTAGGGCTTTTGCATATGGAGATAGTGCAAGAGCGGCTAGAAAGGGAATATAATTTAAACCTCATACTTACAGTTCCTAACGTTGTTTACCGGGTTATAAAGAAAGACGGAAAGACTATAGAGGTAGATACTCCGGTTAAGCTTCCGGAAGCAACAGATATTGAAAGCGCCCAAGAGCCGTTTGTTAGCCTTCTGATGATTATACCGGTTGAGACAATTGAGGCTGTCTGTGATTTTACAAAATCGAGAAGAGGGGTTTTTCAATCTAACGAATACCTGACTGAAGACAGGGTAAAGCTTACCTTTAGTATGCCGCTCTCGGAAATAATTGTAGATTTCTATGACCGGATAAAATCATTGACCCGCGGATACGGCTCTTTGGATTATGAATTCAAAGATTACCTGCCAACGCAGCTAGTTAAGCTGGATATATTATTAAACGGGCAGGCCTGCGATGCCTTTTCTTCGATAATGTGCAAAGAAAAGGCTTATCCCCGGGCGCATGCCTTGGTATCTAAGTTAAAAGAATTGATCCCGCGCCAGCTATTTGAAGTATCTATACAAGCAGCAGTAGGGAGCCAGATTTTAGCATCAAGTAAAGTGCGTTCCGTAGGTAAACATGTTACTGCTAAATGTTACGGTGGGGATATAACCCGCAAGCGTAAGCTCTGGGATGAGCAGAAAAAAGGAAAAAAAAGGCTTAAGCAATTCGGTAAAGTAGAAATTCCTCAGGAAGCATTCTTGGAGGTATTAAAGATATGACCCTTCGACGCGCTACGCTTGCTCAGGGTCATGCTGAGCGACTGGAAGGAGTCGAAGCATGAAAGGGAATAAAAAGAAATCAGCGATAAGGGAGTGGATTGAAGCGGCAGTAGTTGCGGCTTTTCTGGCATTTTGTGTTATCCGGCCTTTTATTATTCAGGCCTTTAAAATCCCCACCGGGTCAATGCGCCCGACATTATTAGAAGGGGACTTGATTTTGGTAAATAAATTTATTTACGGTGCAAAAGTCCCCTTTACTAAATACAGGCTCCCGGGATTTAGAGAGCCTAAAAGAGGGGATGTAATTGTATTTATTTACCCGGAAGATAAAAAAAAGGATTTTATTAAGCGGCTTGTTGCTTTGCCGGGTGAGACGGTTGAGATTAAAAACGGAACTATCTATATAAATGATAAACCGCTTTTAGACCCGGTTTTTAATAAGAGGTATTATTACAATAAGGGTGATTTTATCGATGAGGGGCAGAAACTGGTAGTACCGCTGGACAGTTTTTTTGTCTTGGGGGATAACTCCGGGTCTTCCAAGGATAGCCGCTACTGGGGGTTTGTGCCAAAGGATAATCTTTTAGGGATGGCAGTAGTGATTTACTGGCCGCCTCTGCGTATAAGGTCGATAAAGTAAAAATGAATATTGCGAATAAAATTTCAACTTTTAGAATATTGAGCGTACCGTTTTTTATTGCTGCAACCGCTTACTATTCCGGAGAGAGGAATTTTTTAAGGTTTATAGCGCTGGGTATTTTTATTTTAGCTGCGATATCTGATGTCGCTGACGGCTATATAGCCAGAAAATCAAAACAGCAGTCTAAGGCAGGGCTGGTTTTAGACCCGTTAGGGGATAAACTGCTTTTAATGAGCGCTTTTATCTGTTTAACTGCAAATGGTAGTTTTGAAATAAGGTTTCCTCTATGGGTTACTTTAGTAGTGATAAGCCGCGATGCCATTATTATTTTGGGCACAATAGTAATCTATATAGTAAAGCAGAATATCAGTATGATCCCTACTAAATTAGGGAAATATTCCACTATTTTTCAGATGCTGGCGGTAATTTCTATACTTCTGCAGATAAGATTTTCATTTATATTCTGGGGGATAGCAGTTATATTTACGGTCACCTCAGGGATAATCTATATAAATAGGGGGTTTAAAGTATTATATGCTCCTGATACTTTTCGTAATAGCCATTAGTTATCTTGTCGGTTCAATACCGACTGCCTACATATTTGTCCGGGTATTAAAAGGGCTTGATATCCGTAAGTTTGGCTCTGGTAATGTAGGAGCTACTAATGCGCTTAGATTATTAGGCAGGGGATGGGGGATAACTATATTGCTGCTGGATATAATAAAAGGTTTTCTCCCGGTAGTAGTATTGGGAAGTATATTAGCTCCGAGAACAAGTTTATTACAAGAACAAAACCTCTTTATTATCATAGGGTTAAGTGCGATTTGCGGCCATAATTGGACTGTTTTTCTAAACTTTAAAGGGGGTAAGGGCGTAGCTACTACCTTGGGCGTACTATTAGGTTTAGCCTTTAAGATTCCCGGATTAAACCTTGTTTTGGGCTTAACAATATTAGTTTGGTTTATAAGTTTTTTTGCCGTAAGAATTATCTCTCTTTCCTCTATTCTGGCTGCTGCAAGCTTTCCTATATTTACAATAATATTCAGGCAATCCCTGTTAATAGCTCTAATAGGGGTATTGTTATCCGTATCTATTATTCTGCGTCACAAATCCAACCTAAAACGGCTTATTAGAGGCGAGGAGCCGAAGTTTCGTTTTAACAAACCCCGTTAGAAGCTTTGAGAGTAACCGCTTTCTTTTTAAGACGCTATCGCCTTGAAATCCCCCCTTTTACAATTTATACTTTACTTGAAAGAAGCAAAGATATTTTTTATGCTCTTTTTAAGCCGTTTTTAAAAGTATTTAACCCCGCCAGCCACAGGGGTAAAGCCGGATTATCTTTGGCTAAAGAAAAGGAATTATTCGGGTAATCCGGCTAGATTTAGAAGGATAAAATGCGCGATTTATTATTTAAAAACCTTACTTCTGACGACCGCAGGAAAAGGATAATCTCAAGCTCTGAGATTGCCGACAAGGAGGGCGTGCGCAGTATTATCCGTCGGCACTTCATCTGCATGGTCAAGGAGATTAAGGATCAAGGCATAGACAAGCCTGCACCTTACCTTTATGTGCTTAAAGAACAAAATTCCAGAGAGCAGAAGCAGAGGTTTTTTTGTAAAGTAAAAGGGAGTATCTGCGCTGTGAATTCCGGCAGGTTATTTTTGATTGTTTTTATGCATTCCTTAAGGATTGACCTCGTATCAACCCCGCAAAACGTAGCCTAGGGCAATTCCGCATATTTTTGTTGACATAATTAGAAGTTTGGGTATAATATTTCTAATTATGGATAAACAATTTTCCAGATCTAACGCAATAGCGCTAGCCTGTTTAGCGCCATTATTTTTATGTACCTCATTTGCCTTCGCTTCTAATCAGGCTGTGGATTATCTTTGCGAACTGGGTAAGGTTTCTTATGCTCAAGGTAGGATAGATAATGCCCTTTCTGATTTTAACAAAGCCCTCTTAATTGACCCTGATAATAAAATTGCCAAAGAGTATGTAAACTTAATCTTTAAGCAAAATAATGATTCAGTCGCAGAATTTAATGAATTAGTTTTAACTAATCCTTTAACTTTAGAAGAAGAACCTTTTCCCAGCATTACTAAACAAGAGGCGATGGAGCGCGAGATGGCGAAGCTTAAGGGTTACCAGCCTAACCCCGCTTATCTTTATGGTTATCCTGATTTAATGCCGCACGAAGAAGAAACCGAAAGAGGGATTCGCGCCGGGCCGATAAAGATAACCGGGGATGCTCAGCTTAGTTTTGGCATTGCTTCGCCAGATGATTTTATCTGGAAAAGGGCTAATTATGATTTAAACGAAAAACATAAGAGCTGGCGCGTTACTTCTAATGACGGCTTTAACCGCAGGATGAATACTTTTAATACCCGGGTTTATGATTCTTTAAGCGTAAATTTGGACACGGAGAATGAGAGTGGATTTAACTTCCATACCAATGTAACTGTTGATCCATGGAGCTTTAGGGGGAAGAGTGAGAAGGTAACAGTTACAAGCGGTGTGAATAATGCTGGAATACAGTTGTATTATTGGTCAAATACGGGGTATACGGTTACTAATACGGCATATACTTCCAATAATGATACTTTCAGTCTTCCCGAAGTTAAGGTAAAAGATGGAAAGACGGATCCTTTCTCTGCTACAAGTTGGCGTGCAAGTAATGTTTATAATATTCCGGGTATGAAAATAAACCGGCAATTCCAGCCGGTAAGAGAATTCTGGCTGGATTATGTAAATGACACAGTAAAATTCAGGGTTTTTCCTATAGCTTATCAGGATCAATCTTATTCTTCTAATGATCCATTAGGCATAACTAACCATGGAATCTGGTGGAAAGACAGTAAATGGTTAAGAAGGTATGTCCCGGGAAATGCGAGCTCTTCTGATTTTGTCAAAGGCCGCTGGGATGATTCGCTTTCGTTTATATCCAAAGACAGTACAGGAAAATACCTTACTTCTTTAAGAGGTTTTTCTTTGAGTTTTTATCCGCAAGAACAAACCTCATTTGATACTACTTTTGCTACACCGTTACACCTATGGCAGGACTACGGAGAGGTTGACAACATTATCTCCGCCAGCCGCCTAAAGCATTTCTTTATGGATAATTTTATGCTCGGAGGCGCATTCACTTACAGGGGGGGTTTTAAGACTGATCCCCATAAACTGGATAGCCAGAATTTTGTAGGAGGTGTTGATTTAGGGTTTGAAGTAGTCGAAGGCTTTAAAGCACAGGCAGAGGTTTTAACTTCCAAGTCAGAGTACGATAAGACTAATTCTGATTATAAGACCGAGAGCCGCGGGAACGCATACTACCTTTCTTTTGTTACCCGTTATCCTCAACAGAGTATTATGGATTTAAAGTACGGTTATGATGATATTAAGATAGGTAAAGATGAGGATTTTCTGTTAAAGAGCAAATTTTATCTCGTGCGCATGGATAAAGGGTTTGATTCCGCGCTTTCAGATTATCATAATACCCGGCAGGATACATTCTGGTCGCGCCACATTCATTTCCGCAGGCCGATGCAGTATTATTATAGCGGATTAGAAAAACCGGCGAAGAATTGGGATGAGCTTCTTTCTAGCCGCATTGGCGATGGGATTGACGCAGGAAGGAATACCTTAGGCTACCGTTTCGAGTTGTTTTTAGATGACAGTCTCTATAATTTATTTGATATACGTAATGTTCATAATGTAAACGGGAAGTTTATAGAAAATGTGGTGCGCGATGAGCTTTCAGTCAGGGTTACCGATAAATTAACTGCTAAGGTATTAGGTATTTACCAGAAGCTGCCCAGGACTGTTGGCGGAATAGATCCTTATATTTATGACGGAAATACCGGAGATTTTTGGACTAATGCCGTAATTAAAGATGGGGAGAAGACAACGATAAAAACCGGGTCTTTCGGGTTAAATTATGATTTTTTTGACTGGTTGAGCATAAACGGTATTTATGAAAGGACCAATGATTATTACCTGGCTTATGACGGGTTCCCTATCAATGTCTTAAAAAATGATACAACGTTAGGAGGTACGTATTATCAGAATGACCATCTTTACCGGAGGTTTAATCCGTTCCTTTATTCGCAGGGGAATTTTCCTCAGGCGCCATACAGCTTTTACAATATTTTTAAAACAGGTTTAAGAATTTCCCCTTTAGACAATATGGAGATTTATCTTGATTATACCCGTAACGAATTTGAAGTTGCAAGCTTAAACTCCGATAACATGAATCACATAGGGCTGGAATTTACCTATATGCCCACACCTAAAATAGGGATGTTGTTTAAATATATATATTCACGCTGCCAGGATATTGACCGTTTAGTCGCAGGAGTTACAAAGCCGATAGGACACCATAATTTCTACGCTGAATTCAGGTATCTGCCGACTAAAGATGATGAATTTATCATGCAGTACGGGGAGGGAAATGCAAGCGCCATAGGCAATATGACCTTAGATCCTTATGGCGGAAGCATGCTTACCTTAGATACCGCGCATATTTTTCGCTTTTATTACCGCCGCAAATTTTAATGAGCACTTGGCTTATGGAACGACAGTGAACATAAGTCAACGTGCGAATTAATCCCGAGCTTACGCAGAAAATTT
The DNA here is from genome assembly GCA_016938245.1 of Candidatus Omnitrophota bacterium. Lineage (GTDB taxonomy): Bacteria > Omnitrophota > Gorgyraeia > Gygaellales > Profunditerraquicolaceae > Sherwoodlollariibacterium. Next base: position 16,249 of record JAFGUY010000065.1, read on the forward strand.
TGGTGCAAAGCGCCAGAAATTTTCAAGTTCTTAAGCAAGGGATCTTTCTTTATAAGGTTATTTTAGGTAGATATCGATTTGTTTGATTTTGCGAAGGCGTACTTTTTCTGCGTAGGGGGGCTTTAATGTATCCGAGGTTATTTCAACCGGTAAACCGTTAGTATCATCAAAGACTATTCTTGTTACTCTTGCCGAGTTTTTTCCGAACGTATTCTTTCTCTTAGGATTATAGTATGTAACATTAATTTTGCTTAAGAAATTAAAAGAATACCTGCCTTTTTTATCAAATAGCCATCCGCTTAATATAGGGTTAAAACGCAAGTTTAATTCCCCGTTGTTATCCAAAAAAAATGGGTTTATCCCCACGTTAATTTTTATCCACATCTCAAGGAATTCCGCAGTTGAACCGGAGAGCCTTGCTACAAATCCGTTTCCGTGCAGCTTTTTATCCGCAAAGGCGCTGCTTACCAGAAAAGAGGAGTTTTCCAGAATGCTGCGTCCGTATTGTTTGGGGTCTTGAAAGGGTATAAGTACTCTTTTAAAATTTTCGTAAAATTCCTCGTGTAACCCTGTCTTTAAGAGTTCAAGCATATATTTATATTCCATATGTAGCCAGACTGACTCATTCTCTAGCCAACCGGGAGGAAAAATCCTGCATCTTCCAATTTCTTCAGGCATAGTTTTAAGCGCAGCAGTTATCTTATACATTTTTAGCTTCTTATCGAATAAACCGCTTTTAAGCACCCCTTTGTATATAGCTTGGGCTTTGTTTTTATCTTTATTAAGGCGCAAAGCGTGCATTTGCGGCTCTAGGAATAAGGGTAAAGGTATTTGTTTAAAGGCAGTCGGTTTTATAAAATAATCTTTTAAAGGCTGGTATTCTGTAACTTCGTGCATAAAATATCCGTGATACAGCCGGGATTTCTTATCCCGGCCTTTAGATAACCCAAGTTCGATCTTTTTTATAATCAAATCAATTATTTCCAAAAGTTTAGACGAGGGTATTACCTGTTCGTTTCCTTTTACCCCAAGCTTAGTTTTATTGCGATATCCTTCTTTTAGGGAATGAGTTTTATCCCACCATCCATAATCATCCAGCGATTTCTTAAAGTATTCTTCGGTTAAAATAGCCAACTGTTCTAAATAATCGTAAATTTCTTCGGTAACGGATATTTTCTCTACCCCTGTTTTTTGAGCCGATTCTTTTATAAAAACAGCTAAACGCTTCAGCTCAAAGGTTTCGCATATTGATGAGCCAAAAAGCGCAGGCAGGCCGTTTAAGGAATCAAACCAGTTTGGTTTATCTGATTCCATCTCTATCCCTACGCCAAAGGGGTCAAGAGAAGCATATTTGTTAGCTAAAAGGCACAATAACTTATTAATTAAGGTTGTGCGGTATATATCCCCGTAACCGTATTCTTTGCGCGCTATATGGGTAGATTCTTTTCTTTTATGAATCAGTTCTTTCTTACCGACATCTAAGGTAATTGCATGCAATTGGCGGGGGATGCTATTGTGAAGCAGGTATTTTTCATTCCGGGGTTTAACTACCTCAGCATTATCAAAGAAGGTAAAATTATTATTTTCAAATAAAACCTTCTTTAATTTTTCCGGGTAAACAGCTAAATAACTGTCTATAAGATCCAAATTATAATGCCAGTGGTCGCTCCAGAAGCCTTCAGCATGCTCTGCCTCGTTTGTTTTAAGGGAAGAAGAAAGGACAAGGCTTAAAAACTGGTCTTGCGGTGCATTCAGCTTAATCCGGTTATCTTCAATAAAATGGATTAATTCTCCGGGTGAGAATTTCTTGTCCAAAAAGGCAGAGAGTATTTTATTGATATCGCTTCCATTACAGATATTTTTAAGCGAGGATTTTATTCTTTGTTCATCCCTGATTATAAATGCCGCTCCTTTTACTACCAGAGGGTTAAACCCGTCTAATTGGATAAGGTCAATTAGAGAGAAAATGTTTTCGTCTTTTACTTGCGGGTTAAACCAGATATCGCTTCTTCGGTTCTGGTTTAAGTCCCGGTAATTACCGTTACCCTGCGAGAGATAAGTAGGAGAGAGCTGGAATTTATTGTAATCGCGTTCAGGGTCACCGTGTTTACGGGAATAGATATAAAAAATCTCTCCCGAATCAAAAGTAAGCGGGTAACCGCCCCTTAAGATATTATCCATGTAGGTCTGTTGGGTATATAGATTAAATTCTTTTGATCCGGATCCGGTTTTAATATCCTCTAAAAGCGCGTTTATTACCTTAATATTCTCAACTCTTTTTAATTCCATGTATTCCGGCGAAACGATTCTTTCTAATGATGCATTAAGGGCTGTAAGGCTACGCATATACCCGCTTAAAACATAGAAGATTTTCTCTTCATTCTTCTTAAGCGTAAAACAGGAGTAAATAAAGGCAGAAGGGGTCTTGCTCCTTATTGTTTCTTTATAAGGACGGGAGAATTTCTCGCCTAAGAATAAACGCGGGCAGGAGAAGTCAGTAACCGTGCCGAATATATTATCCGGGTCAATAATCGGCTTAATAAGCTTAACCTTTCTTTTTTCGCAGGAAAAACCTAAATAAAAGTTTCCCTCTTTGATGTGCACTACTTCCGGCCGGTCAGCAGGATCTACCGTAAGCCTGTAGAAAGGGGCTTTTCTTTCTAAATTTTCCGCGCTCATCCATGCCTCAATAGTACGGGACATCTTTTTAAGGCAGAAATTATTAGTCCCGTATGGCACAATCTG
>JAFGUY010000066.1 GCA_016938245.1 Candidatus Omnitrophota bacterium
ATTACGTAAGTTATGATTTTTCACAAGTTATAGAAACTGGTTTTTGAAAATAATCGGGAAGAAAAATATTTTCTAACAAAGAACTGCAATGGGAGAAAATATGAAGTATGATATCAAGGATATAAAATTAGCTAAAAAAGGTAAGCTACGCATTGAATGGGCAAGCAATAATATGCCTGTTTTAAACCTGATAAAGGCGAGGTTTTTAAAAGAAAAGCCTTTAAAGGGCTTAAAAGTTGCTGCCTGCTTGCACGTAACTACTGAAACAGGGGTTTTAGCGGAGGTGCTTAAGGCAGGCGGGGCGCAAGTTTTTATCTGCGCATCCAACCCCTTATCGACTCAGGATGATGTTGCCGCCTCTTTAGTTAAAAATCTAAAAGTTTCAGTATTTGCTATTAAAGGTGAAGATACGAAAACTTATTACAACCATATGAAATCTGCGCTTATTGCCAAGCCTGATATAACTATGGATGACGGAGCGGATTTAGTAAGCACTATTCATCAGCGTAAGCACTCAATGCATAGTAATATTATAGGAGGTACTGAAGAGACGACTACAGGGGTGATCAGGTTAAAGGCGCTTGCCTGTCAGGGGAAACTCCGTTATCCGATTATCGCGGTAAATGATGCGCTGACTAAGCATTTATTCGACAATAGATACGGAACAGGCCAGTCTACGGTTGACGGTATTATCCGCGCTACCAATAAGTTGATCGCCGGAAGCAATTTTGTAATTTCCGGATACGGCTGGTGCGGTAAGGGTGTAGCTATGCGCGCAAAAGGAATGGGCGCAAAAGTAATTGTCGTAGAAGTTGATCCCCTTCGCGCATTGGAAGCGATCATGGACGGTTTTAACGTCATGCCGATAATGAATGCCGCAAGGATAGGGGATATATTTGTAACCGTAACAGGGGATATAAATGTCATCCGCAGGGAGCATTTTAAAATTATGAAGGATGGCGCGATAGTCTCAAATTCCGGGCATTTTAATGTTGAGTTGGATATCGATGGTTTAAGAAGGATAAGCAAAAAAAGGAGAGCGACCCGTGATTTTGTGGAAGAGTATACTCTAAAAGACGGACGTAAGATTTATCTTTTGGGTGAAGGCAGGCTTATAAACCTGGCAGCGGCAGAGGGGCATCCGGCGCAGGTTATGGATATGTCTTTTGCCAACCAGGCCTTATCAGCTGAGTTCATGGCGAAGAATTATAAGAAATTAAGAAAACAGGTTTACAGTGTTCCTGAAGATATTGATAAGAATATTGCCCGTTTGAAATTAAAATCAATCGGGGCTAAAATAGATGTATTAACGGCTGAACAGAAGAAATACCTGGCAAGCTGGGAGATGGGGACTTAATGAAAAGAATAGCGGTTTTAACTACAGGTGGCGATGCGCCTGGAATGAACCCGGCGATCAGGTCAGTCGTTCGTTACGGAATCTCTAAGGGCCTTAAGGTTACAGGCGTGATGCGCGGATGGTGGGGGCTGATTAATGAAGAATTAAGGGAATTTGATCATCATTCTGTATCCGGAATTATAAGCCAGGGCGGCACTATTCTTAAGACTGGACGCTGCCCGGAGTTTGCTAAGAAAGAGTTTCAGGATCGCGCATTTAATACTATAAAAAAGAATGCTATTGACGGAGTTGTAGTTATAGGAGGTAATGGTAGTTTTACCGCAGCGCATAATTTCGGCACTACTTATAATGTGCCGTGTATTGGGATTCCGGCGTCAATAGATAACGATATAAACGGAATAGATTTAACTATAGGCTCGGATACTGCTATTAATACCGCATTAGGAGCAATTGATAATATCCGCGATACCGCAACCAGCATGGAGAGGATATTTGTTATTGAGGTAATGGGAAGGGACTGCGGTTTTATCGCCCTTTCTGTTGCTTTAGCCGGCGGATGTGAAGATGTGATTATCCCGGAACTTAAGCCTGACTGGGAGAGGCTGTGCCATGATATTGTGCAAGGTAATATCCGCGGTAAGGCAAGCTGGATTATCGTTGTAGCTGAAGGCGCAGGTAGCGCAATTGACATCGCTAAAAAAATAAATGAATTTACTTCTTTAGAGACCAGGTCAGTTGTTTTAGGCCATGTACAGCGAGGAGGCAGGCCCACAGCTTTTAGCCGTGATTTAGCTTTACGTTTAGGAGATGCGGCAGTAGATGCGTTATTAGATGGGAAAAAAGACTTAGCTGTAGGTTTATGTTGCGGCAGGATAAGCGAAGTAAAGTTTGCAGAAGCAATAAAAAAGAAAGAATTAAAGGCAGAATATTGGTATAATCTGATTAAAACCCTCACTTAAAATTAGGGACGGTTCTTAAACCAAAGCAGAACTGTCCCCAATTAAGGGACAGTTTTAGATTGAGTTAATAACCGTCCCTGGGTTAGAAGGAAAGGAGTAATAACTTACATGGGAAGAAAAGCTTTAAGTATTGATAAACTGGCGATGGAATTAGTTTTTGCTGACGATGCATCGGTAAAAAAGGAATTATCCAAGAAAATTTTAAATCTGGCGTATAAAAAAGGAATCTTTCCGTCCAGCATACACGAGCTTTATATGGCTTTTGGTAAAGGCGAAGTCTCCGGATTTACCGTTCCTGCAATAAACCTAAGAAGTATGTCTTATGATTTGGCGCGCGCAATTTTTAGAACTGCCATAAAGAATAATAGCGGCGCTTTTATCTTTGAGATTGCAAAATCTGAAATGGGTTATACTGCCCAGCCTCCGGCAGAGTTTACCGGAGTTGTTCTATCTGCAGCGATAAAAGAAGGGTGGCAGGGCCCGGTATTTATACAAGCTGACCATACGCAGGTTAATCTCAAAAAATTTAAGGAAGATCTTGATAAGGAGTTAAAAGCCTTGCAGGATTTAATCGCTGATGCGGTTGCAGGCGGTTTCTACAATATAGATATTGATTCTTCCACCTTAGTAGATTTATCAAAGAAAGAAATAAAGAAGCAGCAGAAGGATAATTATGAAGTCTGTGCCAGGCTTACGCAGTTTATCAGAAGGATTGAACCAAAGGGCGTCACCGTTTCAGTAGGAGGCGAGATCGGAGAGGTGGGCCATACAAATTCCACTCCCGAGGACTTACGCGCTTTTATGGAAGGTTATAAAGAGAGGTTACGTAAGGGTTTGGTTGGGATAAGCAAGATATCGATCCAGACAGGAACTTCCCACGGCGGAGTGGTTAAAGCCGACGGCAGCATAGCCGAGGTAAAACTTGACTTCAATACTTTAAAAACTATTTCAGGGATTGCAAAGCAGGAATTTGGGTTAGGCGGAGCAGTCCAGCATGGCGCATCTACCTTGCCTGAAGATATGTTCCATAAATTCCCGGAAAATGATACGCTTGAGGTTCACCTTGCTACGGGATTTCAAAATATAATGTTTGACAGCAAACATTTTCCTTCTGATCTAAAGAATAAAATTTACGAGTGGTTAAAGACTAATGCCTCTTTAGAGCGCAAAGACGGTGAGACTGACGAGCAGTTCTTTTATAAAACCCGCAAAAAAGCCCTAGGGCCTTTCAAGAAAGATATTATGAGCCTTACGCAGGATATCCGCGATAAAATCGCTTTTGAAATCGAGGAAAAATTTGATTTCCTCTTTAAGCAGCTGGATGCGGTTAATAACAGGTCCGTAGTTGATAAATACGTAACTTTAAAGCGCGTGATTGTGCGCAGCCGTAAAGACACAAAAGAAGTAGAGCATGACGGAGAAGGAGCGGATTAATATGCGTTCAGATAAGACAAAGAGAGGATTAGAAAGAGTTCCGCACAGGGCGCTTTTGCATGCGACCGGTCTATCCAGAAAAGATTTAGGCAGGCCTTTTATCGGGGTCGCCACTTCTTTTACTGATCTTATCCCGGGGCATGTCGGGATGCGCGATTTAGAGAGGTTTATTGAGCGCGGCATTTGCTACGGCCAGGGAGTGCCATTTTTCTTTGGTGTGCCCGGAATCTGTGACGGTATTGCTATGGGCCATCTGGGTATGTGTTATCCTATGGCGCTTCGTGAGATTGTTGCTGATATAATTGAGACAGTTTGCAATGCGCACCAACTCGACGGGATTGTTTGTTTAACTAATTGCGATAAGATTACTCCGGGTATGCTGATGGGGGTAGCGCGCCTTAATATCCCGGCAATTATTGTTACTGCCGGGCCGATGTTAGGCGGCAGGTGGAACAAAAGAAAATTAGCTTTTGTGCATGATACTTATGAAGGTATGGCGCGCGCTAAAAAAGGGGATATCTCTATGCAGGAATTATCCTGTTTAGAGATAGAAGCCTGTCCCGGCCAAGGCTCATGCCAGGGGCTTTATACTGCCAATACTATGGCCTGCCTTACCGAAACTATGGGTATGTCTATTCCCGGTTGCGGTACAGCTTTAGCCGGTTCAGCTAAGAAAAGAAGAATAGCAGAAGCAAGCGGCGAGAGGATTATGGAATTAGTAGAAAAAGATATAAAGCCTAGGGATATAATTACCAAGAAATCTTTGGAGAATGCCATTGTTGTGGATATGGGTTTAGGAGGTTCTTCCAACACTGTGCTTCATCTTATGGCAATTGCCCATGAGGCAGGGATTAAGCTGGATTTAAAGACTTTTGATAAAATAAGCAAATCCGTCCCGCACATCTCCAATATTGAACCGGCAGGAACATATCTTATGGAAGATATTGAATATGCCGGAGGGATACCTGCGGTATTAAAGAGATTGAAACCAAAACTGAATAACGTTTTGAACGTAAATGGCCAGAAGACATTTGATATCGCCGATAAAGCGGTAATTTATGATGAAGACATTATCCGCCCGTTTAACAAAGCTTATCATAAGCAGGGAGGTATAGCGGTTCTTTACGGTAATATTGCACCAAACGGCGCAGTAGTAAAGCAGTCCGGAGTGAGCAAAAAGATGATGAAGTTTTCCGGTAGAGCCCGTGTATTTAACCGCGAGGAAGAAGCAATGAAGGCGATTATGAACAAGAAGGTTAAATCCGGAGATGTTGTAGTTATCCGTTATGAAGGCCCTGCTGGAGGGCCGGGCATGCGTGAGATGCTTGCTCCCACTGCTTCAATAGTAGGGATGGGATTAGCAGATTCCGTGGCATTAATTACCGACGGCCGTTTTTCCGGAGGGACAAAAGGTCCTTGTATCGGGCATATTTCTCCGGAGGCATCTGCCGGCGGACCGATCGCTATATTAAGAGAAGGAGATGTAATTGAGATAGATATACCGAATCGCAAACTCAATGCGAAGTTAAGCAATCAGGAGATAACAAAAAGATTTAAGAATTGGAAACCGGTAGAGCCTAAGATCAAAACAGGATATTTATCCAGATACACCCGGTTGGTTACTTCGGCAGATAAGGGGGCAGTTTTAAAGTGAAGGGTGCACAGATATTATTAGAGTCTTTAAAGCGCGAAGAGGTAAAAGTTATCTTCGGATATCCCGGCGGATCGGTTTTACCTATATTCGATGCCCTGTATGATTTTAATATAAGGTTTATTTTAACACGCCATGAACAGGGAGCTGCGCATGCAGCTGATGGTTATGCTCGTGCAACCGGTAAGGTGGGGGTTTGTCTTGCTACTTCAGGCCCCGGAGCGACAAACCTAGTCACCGGCATCGCAAATGCCTATATGGATTCTATCCCTATGGTTGCTATAACCGGACAGGTTGGGACTCATTTAATCGGCAACGATGCTTTTCAGGAAGCGGATGTAACCGGAATTACTCGTCCTATAACCAAGCATAATTTCTTGGTAAAGGATGTTAGGGATTTAGCCCGTACTATTGCCGAGGCTTTTTATATTGCATCCAGTGGTAGGCCGGGGCCAGTGCTTATTGACATTCCGGTAGATGTCCAGAGGGCAGAGGCAGATTTTATCTGGCCGGAAAGCGTAAGTATACGCAGTTACCAGCCGACTTATTTCGGCCATCCGGGCCAGATTAAAAAAGCAGCAAAGTTGATAGCACAAGCTAATAAACCGATCATTTACGCCGGAGGAGGAGTAATTACCGCAGGGGCTAGTTTGGTATTGAAAGAATTGGTAGAGAAAATCCAGGCTCCGGTAACTACTACTTTTATGGGTTTAGGCGGTTTTTCCGGTAATCATCAATTATCATTAGGGATGCTTGGTATGCATGGGACTGCTTATGCCAATCACGCAATAATGGAAGCAGATTTAATTATTGCTGTAGGTGCCCGTTTTGATGATAGGGTAACCGGAAGGCTGGATCACTTTGCCCCATACGCAAAAGTTATCCATATTGATATAGACCCTTCATCGATTAGCAAGAATATTCGGGTGGATATACCAATAGTCGGAGATGCTAAGAATATTATTGAGGAACTAATTAGGGAAATTAAAAAAGTTCCGGATACATCTTTGTGGCTAAAGACTGTTGATGCTTGGAAGAAAAAACATCCGTTGGTTTACAAGAATACCGGTAAATTACTTAAGCCGCAGTATATATTAGAAGAGCTTTGGGCGTTAACTAAGGGCGATGCTATAATGTGTACCGAGGTAGGGCAAAGCCAGATGTGGGCATGCCAGTGGTATAAACATTTAAGTCCTAGGACATGGATTTCTAGCGGAGGGTTAGGTACGATGGGTTTTGGTTTTCCTGCTGCAATGGGCGCAAAGACGGGAGTGCCCGGTAAAGAGGTATTTAATATTGCAGGTGATGGTTCAATCCAGATGAATATTCAGGAATTAGCTACTTGCGTTGCGAATAAAATTAATATTAAGGTACTGATTTTTAATAATGGTTTCTTAGGGATGGTTAGGCAATGGCAGGAGCTATTTTATAAAAAACGTTATTCCTATACGCCGATTACCAGCCCTGATTTTGTAAAGTTAGCCCGGAGTTATGGCGCGGTGGGGATACGGGTGACTAAAAACGAAGAGGTGCGAAAAGCCCTGCAAAAGGCAATAAAAACAGATAATACCGTATTTGTTGAGTTTATAATTGAGCCAGAAGAGAATGTTTGGCCTATGGTCCCTGCCGGACAGGCAATTAACAAAATGATTGACGGATTAGCATAATGAGACATACGATATCAGTATTAGTTGAAAATAAATTCGGTGTTTTGGCTCGTATAGCAGGGCTATTCAGCGCGCGCGGCTATAATATCGCGTCATTAGCTGTCTCTGAGACTCTGGACCCTACAATTTCCTATATGACCATTGTGGTTGAGGCCCAGGATGAGAAAATATTGGAACAGATAAATAAGCAATTGAATAAATTAATCGATGTCATAACAGTTACGGATTTTACCAAAAAAGAGTATATTGACCGGGAACTGGTTTTGGCAAAGGTTAACTACTCTGCGAAAGATAAAGCAAAGCTTGAAGCTGTATTTGATAAATATATAGGTAAGGTAATTCATCATAAAGGGGATATCGCAATTGTTGAGGCAGTAGGGGAGCATACGCAGATAAAGTCCTTTTTGGAAGAATTAAGTAAATTCGGGATCAAAGAATTAGTCAGAACAGGGAAGTTAGCAATTAGTTAAACACCTTGGGGACGCTCCCGAAAGGGACACTCCCCGAGAGTTTTTTGATTATAATTAGCAGCACTTTGTTAAAAATCGCCTAATGAGGCGGTGAAGTTATATTTGCGTTGTTCTTTCTCAATGCCTGATAAGAAGAGAAG
>JAFGUY010000067.1 GCA_016938245.1 Candidatus Omnitrophota bacterium
ACGCTTGCCATAACCTCAAAAGCCAAAAAGTTAAAATCCGAAGGTTTTGATATCGTAAACCTGGCAGCCGGAGAGCCTGATTTTGATACCCCGGATTTTGTAAAAGACGCGGCAGTAGAGGCTATCCGGGCCGGTTTCACCAAATATACCCCTACCACAGGAATACCGGAACTAAAGAAACTCGTATCAGAGAAGTTAAGAAAAGACAACTCTCTAGAGTATGATTCCGGCCAGATAGTAGTCTCCTGCGGAGCAAAGCACAGTATTTTTAACACGCTGTTTGTCCTTATTGACCCGGGCGAAGAAGTATTGATACCTCAACCTTATTGGGTAAGTTACCCGGAGATGGTACGTTTGTGTTCCGGGATCCCGCGCTTTATCAAAACTTTACCGGAAAATAATTTTAAGATTACTACCCGTCAGCTTAAAGAGCAGTTAAGCTCAAAGACAAAAGTCCTGATTTTAAACACTCCTTCTAATCCTACGGGTTGTGTCTATACGGAAGATGAATTAAAGGATATAGCCCAGATATGCGTAAAAAATAAAATCTTTGTTATAAGCGACGAGATTTATGAAAAGCTAATCTATGACGGATTAAAACATTATTCTATCGCCGGGCTTAACAAGGATATTTATGATTTGACCATTATCATAAACGGGCTCTCTAAAAGTTACTCTATGACCGGCTGGCGGATAGGTTACCTTGCCGCGGCATTTGATATATCGGAAGCGGTTTCAAGGTTGCAGGACCATTCTACCTCTAATCCTAATTCCATAGCCCAAAAAGCCGCTGTCGTTGCTTTAAGTAATAGCCAAGATTTTTTCGGAAAAATAGTAAAGGAGTTTGAAAAAAGAAGAGATTATTGTATGGAGAGGCTAAATAAAATGCCTAAGATTAAGGCTATCTTGCCTTCCGGTGCCTTTTATATATTTTGCGATATCAGTAAGACAAACTTAAAATCACCTGATTTTGCCAACCGCCTCCTGGAAGAGAAATATGTAAGCCTTATCCCCGGGGATGGATTTGGTGCGAATAGTTACGTGCGTATCAGTTTTGCCACAAGTTTAGAACAGCTTCAAAAGGGGATGGATAGAATTAACGAATTCTTAAATGGGTAAAACTATTGCGGAAAAAATATTAAGCGCCCATGCCGGCAAGGACCTCTCTGCCGGCGATTTTGCAGTATGTGCTGTTGATTTTACCTTTGGCCAGGACGGGACAAGCTCCATTATTATCGATAGAGTTAAAGAGATGGGGTTAAAGGAGCTAAAGACTAAATTTTGCATGGTGATTGATCATAGTGCGCCTTCTCCCAGCGAAGGGGTATCGCGCGTTCATAAGAAGATGCGCGATTTTTCAAAAGAGTTTAAAGTTTTGCTATTTGATATCGGTTGCGGCGTTTGCCATCAGGTTATACCTGAGTCAGGCGAAATTTTGCCGGGAGATTTAGTTTTAGGAGCAGATTCGCATACTTGTACTTACGGGGCACTAGGCGCCTTTGCTACCGGGGTAGGCTCAACAGACTTAGCCGTTGCTTTAGCTACGGGCAAAAATTGGTTTAAGGTGCCTAAAACTATTAAAATAATAATAAAAGGTAAGGTTCCAAAGGGTATTTATCCTAAAGATATAGCGCTTTATGTTATTACTAAAATAAAAGCAAACGGAGCAACTTATAAAGCAATAGATTTTTCCGGTGAGGTTATTGATTATATGGATATGGATGGCCGCTTTACTATCAGTAACATGGTGGTAGAAATGGGGGCAAAGGCCGGATTTATGCCTATTGATAAGATTACCTTTAATTGGTTTAAATCCGGAGGCGTCAGCCTCTCTAAAATAAAACCGGTTCTCCCCGATTGCAACGCGCAATATGAGTCTGTTTTAGATTTTAATATATCAACAATCAATCCCCAAGTTTCTATCCCTCATAGCGTAGATAGTGCCAGGCCGGTTTCAGAATTAAAAGAAGTTAAAATAAACGAAGCATTCTTAGGGACTTGTACAAATGGCCGCTTGCAAGATTTAAAGGTTGCTGCTAAAATATTACAAGGAAGAAAGGTCGCCCCGGGAGTAAGATTTATTGTGGCTCCGAGTTCCCGGAAGGTTTTCTTAGATGCATTAAAGTCAGGTTTTGTAGGTAGATTGATTGAGGCAGGCGCGGTTATTGTTGCGCCGGGTTGCGGGCCTTGCGTAGGAACGCATAACGGCGTACCTGCTGATGGCGAGGTGGTTATATCCAGCGCCAACAGGAATTTTAAGGGAAGAATGGGCAATCCCAATGCTTTAATTTATTTAGCTTCGCCTGCTACAATAGCTGCTTCAGCACTTAGTGGCTTTATTGCTGATCCGCGGGAATTTTTATAAAACGGAGGTAAAAATGGAGATTCGCGATTTATTGCTTTTGTGCATTAAAAAAGGAGCTTCAGATTTACATTTAACAGAGAATGAGCCTCCGATATTGAGATTTGACGGTAAATTAAGCCGTACGGACATGGAAATTATCCAGAAGCAGGATTTGAAAAAAATGATCTATAGTGTTTTAACCAATCCTCAAAAGGAGATGTTCGAGAGGAGTTTAGAATTAGATTTTTCTCTTGCCTTGCCTGGATTAGATAGGTTCCGGACAAATATACATGTTCAAAGGGGTTCTGTGGAGGCAACCTTTAGGCGCGTTCCTTTAGAGATACCTACTATCGAAGGCTTAGGCCTTCCTCAAATAATAACTGACCTTGCCCGTAAACCCAATGGATTAGTTTTGGTTACCGGTCCTACAGGGATGGGCAAGACTACTACTTTGGCGGCGATGATTAACTTAATTAATAATGAGAGGGAGTCTCTTGTTATTTGCATCGAGGACCCGATAGAGTTTATTTTTAAAAATAATAAGAGTATTATTAAGCAGAGAGAGGTATATTCAGATACGCATTCATTTGCCGAGGCATTGAGGCATGCGCTAAGGCAGGACCCTAATGTTATCGTTGTAGGAGAGATGCGTGATTTAGAGACTATCTCTACTGCTTTAACTGCTGCAGAGACCGGGCATCTGGTTTTAGCTACTCTGCATACTCCGGATGCTCCGCAGACTATATCAAGGATTATCGATGTTTTTCCCCCTCATCAGCAACAGCAGGTTAAACTTCAACTAGCTGATTCTCTTCAGGGAGTAGTTTCGCAGTTATTGCTTCCTAATGCATCCGGAAGCGGAAGGGTTCTTGCTACAGAGATTATGATGGCTACCTCCGGTATAAGAAATCTTATCCGTGAGCAGAAGATTGAACAAATTCCTACCCTTATGCAGACAGGCTCGCAATACGGCATGTGCACAATGGATAAATCGCTTAAGGAATTAACCCAAAAAGGGTTAATTAATATTGATATAGCGCTCTCTAAGGTAAAAAATTCCGAGGAATTCAAACAGTTATGAGGATTGAGGGCAAAGCTATAAAGCTGGGAGATAATATTAACACGGATTTTATTATCTCCGGAAGGTATAAGTTTGCGATTACCGACATAAAAGAGTTAGCCAAGCATCTTATGGAGGATATCGACCCGAATTTTACTTCCAAGATTACTTTTGGCAAGTCCGTAATCGCAGCAGGCGATAATTTTGGCATGGGTTCTTCGCGTGAACAGGCGCCTTTAGTAATAAAGGAATCCGGGATTGCAGTTATTTTAGCTAAGAGCTTTGCGCGCATATTCTACCGCAATGCCTTTAATATAGGATTGTGCCTGATTGAAACCGATACCGACAAGATTAACGAAAGCGATATGCTGGATATTGATTTAGATAAAGGTATCATTAGAAATACTACTAAGGATATAAATCTTGAGATTAAACCATTACCCGGTTTTATGCAGGAATTATTAAAAGAAGGCGGGATTATTAATTATCTTAGAAAATACAAAGTGTTAAAAGTCTAAATGACACACAGAATAACCCTTATTCCCGGAGATGGAATCGGCCCTGAAGTGACCAAAGCGGCGCAAAGATGCGTTGAGGCTACAGGGGTAGCAATTGAGTGGGAAGAGGCCATTGCCGGATCTTACGCCCTTAAAGCTACCGGAGAACTTCTGCCAAAAAGTACTTTAGAATCAATTAAAAAAAATAAGGTTGCTTTAAAAGGCCCGATTGTAACGCCAATAGGGAAGGGTTTCAGGTCAGTTAATGTAGGGATAAGGCAGGCACTTAATCTTTATGCCTGCGTCAGGCCGGCTAAGTCTTATCCCGGGGTAAAGAGCAACTATAAAGATATAGATTTAGTGATTATCAGGGAAAATAGCGAAGACCTTTATGCGGGGATAGAGTTTGAAGAAGGGCTTAAAGAGACTAAAGAGTTAATTCAAAGAATAGAGGTTTTAAGCAATAAACAGATCCGTCCTGATTCCGGGGTATCGATTAAGCCGATATCCGGGTTTGCTTCAAAGAGGATAGTGAAATTCGCCTTTGAATATGCCTTAAAACATAACCGCAAGAAAGTAACCGCCGTACATAAGGCCAATATTATGAAATTTACCGACGGGCTTTTCTTGCAATCTGCCAGGGAAGTAGCAAGAGATTATGAGGGCAGGGTGAATTTTGAGGAAACGATAGTAGATAATATGAGCATGCAACTTGTGCAAAAGCCGCACAATTATGACCTTTTAGTTCTACCAAATCTTTACGGGGACATAATTTCGGATCTTTGCGCCGGATTAATCGGAGGGTTAGGGATTGCCCCGGGAGCAAATATCGGAGACGGTATCGCGGTATTCGAAGCGGTGCATGGTTCTGCCCCTAAATACAGTGGTTTAAATAAAGTAAATCCTACGGCGATGATACTTTCTGCAGTGCTTATGCTGGACTATTTGAATGAGAAAAAGGCAGCTTTAAAGCTGGAGGATGCAGTTAAAAGAGTTATAGCAGAAGGAATTGACGTAACCTACGATTTTAAAGCCAATCCCAATGACCCTCAGGCAGTAGGCACTCAGGAAATGGCCGATGCTGTTATTAAGAAATTAACTAAGGTTTAAAGGAATGAAGATAGCAATAATCGGAGCAGGCAATGTAGGGAGTCTTACCGCGATGCGCCTTGCGCAGGCATCTTTAGGCGATATTGTTCTGGTTGATATTGCTAAGGGGCTGGCATTGGGCAAATCTTTGGATTTAGAAGATGCCCGCCCGATTTTAAATAATGATTATAAAATTAAAGGTACTGAAGATATAGCTAATATTAAGGATTCGGATATAGTAGTTATTACTGCGGGCCTTGCGCGTAAGCCCGGCATGACCAGGGAAGACCTTCTGTTAAAGAATTCGCAAATACTAAAGGATATATCCTTTAGTATAAAATTGCTTGCTCCTTGTGCAATAGTTATTGTGGTTACTAATCCTTTAGACCTTATGACCTATTTTGTTTTGAAGGTAACAGGTTTTAAAAGGAACAAAGTATTCGGTATGGGTATAAGCCTGGACGCAGCAAGGTTTGCTAATATAATCGCCCAAGAATTCGAATTATCGGTTAATGATATTGAAGCGGTAGTTATCGGGGCCCACGGAGAAGCAATGCTTCCTTTGGCAAGGCATACCAGAGTAAAAGGCATAGCTTTAGATGAATTCGCAGGCAAAGATAAAACAGGCTTACTCGTGAATAAAACTGTAAACAGGGGTGCTGAAATCGTTGCTGCTTTAGGGACGGGAAGCGCTTTTTTCGCTCCTTCTGCGGCAATAGCGCAAATAGTAAACGCTATAGCTAAGGATGAAAAGAGGGTTATGGGGGTTTGTGCTTACCTAGAGGGAGAATATGCAATAAAAGGTATTTGTATAGGAGTACCCTGTAAGTTAGGAAAAAACGGAATCGAGGATATTATTGAACTAGATTTAAATAAAGAAGAGGCGAAGGTTCTTAAGGAATCGGCTGATTATATTTCCGGGTTTATTAAAGGGCTTCCATGTATGATTTAGCAATCATCGGCGCAGGCTGGGCAGGTTTTAACGCCTGTATAAGGGCTAAAGAATTAAACTTAAAAGTAGCCTTAATCGAGAAAGCAGAAATAGGGGGGACCTGCCTAAATTTAGGATGCATACCTACCAAGGCATTAATACACTCTGCAAAAATATTTAACCTCGCCAAGGAATCTTCTGATTTCGGAGTTGAAAGCGTAAGCCCTACCCTGAATTTTGTAAAAGTTACGGAAAGAAAGAATAGGATTATAGATAATCTGCGTTCCGGGATGCGTTTTATGCTCAAGGGCGTTGATTTATTTAATGCCGAAGCTAAAATTATTTCTCCTTGCCAGGTGGATATAGGAGGCAAGATTATTGAGACTAAATCCATACTTTTAGCTACCGGATCTTCACCTTTAAAGTTAGACCAGTATAAGTTTGACGGTAAAAAAATAATTTCAAGTAACGAGGCTATATCTTTGAGAAAAATACCATCCTCGCTGTTAATAATAGGCGGTGGCGTTATTGGATGCGAATTTGCGAGTTTATTTTCCGCCTTCGGAACAGAGGTTACCATAATTGAGAAGATGCCGCGGCTTCTTTGGGGTGAAGATAGCGATATAACCGGGAGGCTGGAAGCGTCTTTTAGAAAAAAAGGGATTAAAATAAATACCGGAGCTAATCGCTTTGATGTTTCTAACGGGGTAAATCAGGATAGTTTTGATTTTATTTTAGTTAGCGTCGGAAGGGCTCCTCATGGCGATATACCCGGCCTTGGTAAGATCGGCGTAAAATTAGAAAAGGGCAGGGTTATAACCGATAATTTCCTTAAGACTAATATTGATAATATTTATGCTGCAGGAGATTGTACGGGAGGGGTTATGCTTGCGCATTTTGCGGGTTATCAGGGTCGCCTTGCCGCAGAGAATATCTCCGGGAAAATTGGTCTTAAGAAAAAGAACTCTTCCGGTATCCCTAATTGTATTTTTACTGATCCTGAGGTTGCTTCCGTAGGTTTAACGCAGGAAAAGGCAGTAAAAGAAGGAATTGATGTAGAAGTTAAAAAGTTTGATTTTATGGGTTTAGGGGCAGCGCGCATACTAAATGAGCCGCAAGGGCTTTTAAAGATAGTCTCGGATAAGAAAGATAACGCGGTTTTAGGCGCATCTATAATCGGGCCTAAAGCAACTGAAATAATAGGAATTCTAACTTTAGCTGTCTCCTGTCGTCTCAGAGTTGAAGATTTACGCTCTGCTATATTTGCGCATCCAACCATAAGCGAAGCCATAAGCGAAGCTTTAAGATAGAGAATAGTCTAATTCGGAGGTTTATTATGGTTAAAGTAATTTTACCAGAACTCGGAGAAGGGATTAAGAAGGCTACAGTCTCCTACTGGTTTTTTAAGGCAGGAGAAAAAGTAGGAGAGAAAGATGACTTGGTAGAGTTAACTACAGATAAGGCAACCTTTAATTTGCCCAGCCCTTGCCAAGGGGTTATTAGCGAGATTCTGATTCCGGAAGGAGAAGACGCCCAAATCGGCCAAACTTTAGGGCTTATACAGGAAGAGCTAAAATCTTGACAATGTATGCTATTTTGTTAGTATATGTTTTAAGGGAAAATAAATATGGCTATTGATTTTAAGAGAGAATTAGAGAATGCTGCGCGAAGTATGATTTTAGTCCATGATCCGGATATCCTGATTAAGACTATCATCCGCGCAGTAGTTGAAAAGGCAAGCATAGAGCATGCAAGCGTGCTTCTTTACGACCCTAAGCGGCAGGCCTATGTTTTAAGTATATCAGGGGGGTCCTTATCCAAAAAAGTACCTGTTGGTTTTGCCACTTTAGATAAAGATGATTCCTTAATACGTTTCTTCAGAGAGCGTAATAGCAGGGTTATCTTTAAGAGCGATATCCTTACTTTATCCGGGGCAGATAAAGTATTAAAAGATAATGCTCTTTCCGGCAGGTTAAAAAGCCTGTTGAATGATGTAATATATCAGATTAAGCTTCTGGATACGGTAGTTTGTATACCAAGTTATTTCCGGGATGAGCTTTTATGTCTATTGCTTTTAGGGAGAAAAAGAAACGGGAGAGAATTTATTGCTCAAGAACTGGATTTCTTTTTAGCCCTGGCTTCCAATATGGCTATGGCAATAAGGAACGCCCAGCTTTTTAAGGAATTAGAATCAGAGTTAGATAAAAAACACCAGCTTTTCATGCGTACGACTATTGCTTTAGTAGCAGCAATAGAGGCCAAGGATAATTATACCCACGGCCACACTACCAGAGTAACCAATTTTAGCCTCCAGATAGCAAAAAGGCTTAAAGCCAAAAATAAAAAATTAATTAATGAAAAATTCATGGAGAGCCTGCATATTGCAAGCCTTTTGCATGATGTAGGTAAAATCGGCATCCCCGAGCAGATATTGAACAAAAGAAGCGTACTTACCGTTGGAGAGCGTAATAGGATTAAAGAGCACCCTTTAATCGGGGCAACAATACTAAAACCCATAAAAGAGTTGGAGGAATCCATAGTAGGGATCAAATATCATCATGAAAGGCCTGATGGCTTAGGCTATCCTGATGGCCTAAAGGGCCAAGAGATCCCTTTAATTGCCTCGATAATATCGGTTGCAGATGCCTTTGATGCTATGACCACTGACAGGCCTTACCGTTCTGCCTTATACAGAGATGAAGCAATTAAAGAAATAAACCGGCTTTCCAGCCTCCAGTTTAGCCCCTTAGTAACTGAGGCATTTATTGAGTTATGCCGGGAAGGGGTTTTATAGTCCCGCCATGCATTCTAAGCGACTAATTCTTATGTATATATCAGATGTATCCGGGCATTGTAATGCAGCCCTTGCCGTGGAAAAGGCAGTGCGTATCTTCAAGCCTGATACTGAAATATTAAATATCAATGCTTTTAATTATACTAATCCCCTAGCGGAGAAAATAACTAATAGCATTTATATGGGGATTATTAAGATTGCCCCTAAGATTTGGGATTATCTTTATGATAACCCTGAAATAGTCAGGAGAATAGAACGGACTAAAGAAAATATCCATAAAGCAAATTCACCTAAACTAAAAAAGCTCTTCGATAAGTTTTTGCCTGATGCGGTTATATGTACTCAAGCTTTTCCTTGCGGGATGGTGGCTGACTACAAGAAGACTTACGGGGTAAACCTGCCCTTGGTAGCGGTATTAACCGATTATGTCCCGCATTCCTATTGGATTTACGATTCTGTGGACTATTATATAGTGCCTTCGGAAGATATAGCCAGGTCTTTAATAAAAAAAGGCGTTAATGCCAAGAGAGTAAAACCGTTAGGAATTCCATTTGATCCTAAATTTAGCCAGAAGCTTGATAAAGAAAACCTTTTTAATAAGTATAAGCTTAATCCTGCCATACCGACGGTATTAATTATGGGTGGCGGCCATGGTTTAGGCCCGATTAAGACTATCTGCAGGTCATTAGAAAGAGTTAAGCCTGATATACAGGAGATTATCGTAACCGGAGTAAATAAAAAGCTTTATAAGTCATTAAGGAGAAGGATAAAAAAATACGCAAAGAAGATATTGCTTTTCGGATATACCCAGCATATAAATGAGCTGATGGAACTTGCGGATATTGTCATCAGTAAGCCGGGAGGGGTAACTATATCTGAGGTTCTCTCGAAGGGGAAACCGATGATAATCGTTAAGCCTTTACCGGGGCAGGAGGCTAATAATACCCGTTATCTAACAGGCGCAGGTGCTGCTATTAAGATAGATAAACCTAAAGATATTTACTTGGTTATTGAGGATCTTATCAGGAATTCCCATAAGCTTGAGCGTATAAAGGAAGCCGCAGTAAAAATAGCTAATCCTAATGCAAGCCTTGATATAGCAAGGTTTATTCTTAAAGGATTAGAGGGCAATGATTAGTTATCTTTTTTATAGGCTCGGAGAAGCGTTGGCATTAACTTTACCCTTAAAGTTAGCCTATGCTTTAGCCACTTTTTTGTCTTATGTATATTATATTTTTGCTTTTAGAGACCGAAGGCAAGTTACGGATAACCTAAGAGTAATATTTCCCCTTAAAAATAAGAAGGATATAGCTTCAATCCGTTTTATGGTCTTCCGTAATTTTGCGAAATATCTGGTTGATTTCTTCCGTTTTGATAAGTTGGATGCAAATTATGTCAAAGATAACGTAAAGCTTTTTGGCCTCGATAATATAAAAGAAGGGTTAAGCCTAGGAAAGGGGGCTATTTTATTAACTGCGCATTTAGGTAATTGGGAGTTGGGAGGGTTGGTTCTTTCACTTTCGGGGTATCCTTTTTTAACAGTTACCTTGTCACATAAATCAAAAGAAGTAACTAAATTCTTTGACGAAAAAAGAGAGAGCAAGGGGTTAAAGATCCTTTCTTTAGGAAATGCTGCTAAAGGATGCTTTAAGGCGCTTAAGGAAAATCAGCTGATTGCTTTGCTGGGAGACAGGGATTTCACAGAAAAGGGAAGAGTCATGGATTTCTTTGGGAAACCGGTTTTTCTTCCTGAGGGTGCGGCATTTTTGTCTCTTAAGACCGGTGCTGCGATTATCCCGGGTTTTATGCTACGTAACAAAGATGATACTTTTAGCCTAATAATAGAAAAGTCATTGGAATTTACGCTGAGCGGTAACCGGGAGAAAGACCTGGAGATCATAATGTTTAAATGCAAAGGCGTGTTTGAGAAATATATACGTTCTTATCCTGACCAGTGGTATATGTTTAGGAGGTTTTGGAGAGAATGAGGGTGTGTGTTGTTATTCCTGCCTATAATGAGTTGGGGCATATCGCAAGCCTTATTCGCGATATCAAAAATTACCATTTAGATATACTGGTTATTGATGACGGGTCTTCGGATAACACCTTTGGGATTACTAAAGATTACCAGGTTAATGCCATGCTTAACCTTAATAATCAGGGAAAGGGGGCTTCCCTTATCAAGGGCTTTAAGTATGCTTTAGAGAATAATTTCGACGCGGTTATAACTATGGATGCAGACGGCCAGCACCTTCCCGAAGACCTCCCGTTATTCATTGAGGCGGCTAACAGCCCGGATACGAATATAATCATAGGCAATCGTATGCTTAATACTGCAGGCATGCCTTTTTACGCGTTATAACCAATAAATTTATGTCCTGGCTTATATCCTTTATAACCAGGCAAAATATTTCGGATACCCAATGCGGTTTCAGGTTAATTAAAGCAGAAGTGCTTAAGAGGATAGAGCTTAAGACCTCTAAGTTTGAGACTGAGTCAGAAATACTGATTAAAGCTTCCCGAATGGGTTTTAAAATAAAGTCACTCCCCATCAGGAGTGTTTACGGAAAAGAAAAAAGCCAGATCAAACCTTTTATAGATACATTTAGGTTTATAAAACTAATTAGCAGGGGAAGAAAATGTTGAGTTGGATCGTAAGTTGGTTAAAAGATTTGCCTCCTGAGCTTATAGTGATAATTGCGGGCGCTTTGCCCGTATCAGAATTAAGGGGAGCAATACCTTTAGGGTTATATCTCGGGATGCCGCTGTTAAAGGCTTTTTTCTGGGCAGTGTTAGGGAATATTATTTTTGTTGCCCCGGCGCTTTTTCTTCTTGAACCGGCCTCTGTATATTTAAGAAGGTTTAAACTCTGGTCGCACTTTTTTGACTGGTTATTTGAGCGCACTAGAAAAAAATCAGAAAAGGTATTAAGATATGAAACCTTAGGGCTTTTAATTCTGGTAGCAATACCGTTACCTATGACCGGAGCATGGACCGGGGTAATCGCAGCTACTCTTTTTAAGATTAAATTCAGGTATGCTTTTTTATCTATTAGCCTAGGCGTAATTTTAGCCGGCATAATTGTTTCTTTATTGTGTACTCTAGGGATAATCAGCTGGAAGGCGGTGGCAGGTTGATCCAGATTTATACAGGAAACGGTAAAGGAAAGACAACAGCTGCTTTAGGCCTTGCAATCCGCGCTGCCGGAGGAGGTTTTAATGTTTATATCGCACAGTTTGCTAAAGGCCGCTCCTATAGTGAATTAGCCGCGCTTAAAAAATTCAAGAATATCAAAACAGAGCAGTTTGGCAGGCGTTGTTTTATCAGGGTAAAACCGGATAAAAAAGATATTGAACTTGCCTGCGAAGGGCTTAAAAAGGCAAAAGAAGCGATTTTAAGCAAAAAATACCGCATAATTATCCTCGATGAAATAAATATTGCCTTAAAGTTAAAATTAGTCAGTTTACAAGAAATACTGGGGATGCTAAGGCTGGCGTCCAAAGATAAAGAGGTAGTCCTTACCGGCCGCTACGCCCATCCGCAGGTTATAAAGATCGCAGACTTAGTAAGCGAGATTAAAGAAGTAAAGCATTATTATAAGAAGGGTGTTAAGGCGCGAAAGGGTATTGAATTTTAGCCGCTTAATAAATATCTTGGCTTAAGTTTCAATTTATATTAACATTAATGAAAATAGACTCCCGGCCTTATCGGCACCTTGGCCTAAAGGATTGCCAAGTGTGCCCTTACTGGGCTGATAGGCTGGTGTGCGCTACTGCGCAAGGAGGTTAAGTTATGTTAGCAATAAGTTTAATATTAGCCGGCATATTATTAAGGTTTATGCCTCATTCGGCAAACTTTACCCCGGTAGCGGCAATCGCTTTGTTTTCCGGAGCGTATCTAAAAAGAAAATATGCTATTATTGTGCCTTTGGTTTTGATGGCTGTAAGCGACCTTTTTATCGGGATGCATAACGTGATTATTTTTACCTGGGGGAGTTTTGTATTAGCAGCGTTTCTAGGGACTTTTTTAAAAAAGAAAAAGAGTTTTGCCGGTATTGCCGGAATGTCTTTGCTCTCTTCATTTGTATTTTTTACGATTACTAATTTCGGAGTTTGGGCGATGGGATGGTATCCGCAAACCTTAAAAGGGTTAATTAACTGTTATATTATGGGGGATACCTTTTTTGCGTGATTTTACGGTTGCGACTTTGTTATATTCGGCACTATTCTTTACTGCGTATGAAGTGATTGCGCATAAAGTCAGAGAAACAAGCTTAGCAAAAGTTCTTTTATAATATTTGTTTCTAGAATTTATGGGTTCAGGGAAGGTTGTGCAATTCAACCACAGTCCCGCTGCTGTAATCCTGCCCCTTTGCAAGGGGAACCCTTTTGGCAATTTTTAAGCCACTGTCTTTATTTTCAGGACGGGAAGGCAGCCAAAAGGGCAGGAGAGTCAGAAGACCTGGCCATAAATAAAAGGTCCATGATATTCCGGCCCGCGGACAAGGCCGGTAGGGAAACAGGGATACCCTTAATGCAAAAAATTTGCGTTAAGGTTTTTTATTTTTAAGGTCCGGGAAAGGCAGAGGAGGAATGAAAGTAGTAAAGTTTGCAGCGGTAGTTTTGGCGTCAGGTATTTTGTTAGCGGGTTTTAGTACGGTTACCTTAGCAGAAGAGCAAGAGCCCCGCTCGGTTGTTCTATCAGAGAATAATAAAGTTGATTTGGAGAAAATAGTTGTAACGCCTTATCGCGCTACTATTTCAGCAAAAGAAAATCCATCTGCTACTAATGTGATTAATGTAGGCGAGGAGGAATCGGTAGGAAAATTAAGTTTTGTTGATGCAGTTAAGGGTTCTCAGGGCATTGATTATGCTGTTACCGGGGGGATGGAGGGGGTTTCAAGTATTTATATTAGAGGCGCAGATGCTTATCATACCCAATTAATGCTTGATGGCATTAAAATTTACGATCCCATCAATACGCAGGGTTATTTTGCGTATTATAATTAGCTGTCTTTAGATAACCTTGATAAAGTGGAAATCTCTAGGGGGCCTTTTAGCAGCCTTTATGGTTCGCAATCTATCGGCGGATCACACACAAAGGAAGCGGTAAGCCTACATTCTCCTTCCTGCAGGAATTAGGATCTTATAATACCTGTAGAGAAAAGGTTGCTTCGCAGGGTAGATTGGGAAAATTCGCTTATTCTTTTGGGGTTTCTCGGGTGGACGTGCGTTCGTTCTATTCAGCCAAATATAAAAACGGAAACCATGAGCGCGATCCTTTTGGAAATACAAATACCTCATTACGTTTAGATTATGAGATAAATGATAATTTTGATATTGGAGTTGCACATCGTTATGCTTATGCCAAATATGATTACGATGCAAGTTGGCCAGCTGTTGCAGATGATTTTGACAACACCGGGAGATTCCATCAAAATATAGGCTCATTTTATTTGAATAATAAAGTAAATGATTTTCTTTCACATAAGTTTACTTACGGAGTAGTTGATATTCAAAGAAGAGGGTGGGAAGGAGATACCGACTATTGGTATAGAGGGAAAAGCAACCAATTTAAATACGCTTTAGATTATAAGCCCGCAGCGCTTTATAATGCAATAATAGGTTATGAATATGTGGGAGATAAAGGTGAGTCTTATTGGAAACCTACAAATGAGCCGAAGCATAGGGCGAATTCTAAGAGTGTATTTGTACAAAATATACTAAGGCCATTAGATAGCTTTTTTATTTCCTTCGTTATTAGGGGAGAAAACCACTCAACATTTGGTAATAATATTACTTACGGTTTATCCTCAAGCTATCTTATTACGTTGACAAATACAAAATTAAAAGCATCAATAGGGACTGGCTTCAGAGCTCCGAGCCTTTATGAATTATTTGATAGTTATTCTGGTAATCGAGGGCTTAATCCGGAAAAGTCAAAATCATTCGATATCGGTTTTGAGCAGAACATTTTTGATGACAGGTTTTCCTTCGGTTTTACTTATTTCGAAAATAAAATTAAAAATAAGATTGATTGGCAGTCAACAGGATTAAGGACAGGTGAGTATGCCAATATAGGTGGAGCGGAGATTTATGGAATTGAGAGTTTTGCAGGATATAAGTTTAATGATAAAATATTTTTGAAATTAACCTATGATTACCTGCATGCTCAAAACGAATCAGATAAATCCAGGCTTTTTAGAAGGCCAAATAACAAACTAGGATTGTTATTCAATGCTACTCTGGGCAAACTAAAGATAGCCCCGGAGATTTATTATGTCGGAAACAGAATTGATACCTCTATTGAGTTACGTAAAAGTAATGGAAATGAACCCTTAATTGTGCTATCATGGTTCCATGAGACCTCATGGAACCCAGAAAGAGC
>JAFGUY010000068.1 GCA_016938245.1 Candidatus Omnitrophota bacterium
GGCTCGGGTCTTTATGCCTGTTTGAGAAAGATCGATTACTGCTCTTTGACAACCTATTTTTTATCTTGACCTCTTATAGGATGTCTTTTTACAAAAAATAAAACTTAACCCGCTAATTTACCTAAAAGGCCCAAAGAAAAAGCCATTATAAATAGTGCCACTGTTTCAATAATACCTAAAACAACAATGTAGTTTCCAAAACCCTTGCCTGTCTCTCCCATAGCATCAGCAGCACAAGCGCCTGCCTTACCCTGCATAAGCGCTGAAAAACCCATTGCCAAACCGCAAAAGATTCCAACATCCCAAGCATAGACTCCTTTACTTACTGCCTCAGCCATTTTATTCATAAGTATCATCCCGTAAATCGTCTGGGTTAACGGCGCTCCGACAAAAACAAGCAGCATAAAAGAGGCCGGCTTGTTCTGCGCAAAAGCCTTTTTCCAGGCTCCTACTACCGCCATCCCTGCTACCCCAGCACCTATTCCTGAACCAACCGCTGCCAGGCCTAATGCCGCAGCTACCCCTAAATCCTTAAATTGTGAAAGTAATGCTGTCTCCATATCAACTCCTTTTTTAAATTATTTTTCTTCGGTGAGCGGTTTATAACTAAATCCGCTCCATTTTATATCCAAATGGCTGCAAAATTCAAGCACATTTAATCTTACCCCGTGGACAAGTATAGATAAAGGGCCTAAGGCTATATTTAAAATATGGCCTACTAAAAGCACAAGAGAAGTAAGCAACCCTGAAACAAAATTCCCGAACCCGATATCCAAAGCCATCTTGTTAAAGGCATCGGCAACCGCCAGAGTCGCTAAACCCACGGCAAAAAGCCTTATGTAAGAAACAACATCGGTAAAATTATTCATTATGTTAAGAAGCAATGAGCCTAAGCCACTGCCTAGGCTCTTAAGAATATTTTTCTGCGGGTTAGTGAAGAAAATAACTAAAAGTGCCCCCGGTATAAGCAAGTAAGGATAAAATCCCGGCAGGGTATCTCCCAAAACAAGCAATTTAGCAATCAAAAAAGCTGTCCATAATATAAGGATCCAACCTATATCCGCCAGAAAAGAAAACGCCGGAAATTTCAACATTGCTCTCCAACTATGCGCTATGCTTAAATGTAAAGCCCCCAGAAAGAAACATAACGCCTGCATATTCTTATTTTCTCGAAGCGAAGGTAAAAACGGCTTAATCCAAATAGGCAGCCATTCTTGCCCAAAGAAAGTGGCCGTAAGGATCCCCCAGATCACAGCGCAGCTGCTTAAAATATATAAAAGTATAAACGTTGATTTATCTTTAAACTTTTGCCCCCATTTTTTCTGCGCTAAAATTGTAAGCAAGAAATAAACGGCGCCATACCCGGCGTCTCCTATTAGGATGCCAAAGAATATCGAAAAAAAGATTAAAAACCAAAGGCTTATATCCAGCTCTTTATATCCCGGAATAACTTCAATTACCTTAAATACAGGCTTGATTATATTAAGCCATCTTGGATTACGCACTAAAGTCGGGACATTGTCGTCCTCTAGGGGATCTATTATTAAAATTCCCCACCCTTCTTTTTGGGAAACTTTTTCAATTGCTTCTTTAGAATAAAAAGGAATGTACCCTTTAATATATAAAAGGCTGCCCTCTTGCGCCATCCCTGAAAGCGCTTCAAAAAACTCGGCCTCCTTAATTATTTTGTTACGGGTATCTTTTAGAAACTCAAGGTAAACCGCCTGCTTTAAAAACTCTTTCTCGATTAAGGCTGCGGTTTTATAATCCTCACTTATTCTTCTCTGCAGCCTGCTTAAAGAATCCTTTGGCAGTTCTATCTCTTTAAAAGGGATAGCTATCTCGCCCTTAGTTATAATAATACATCTATGGGTATCCCCCTCTCTGCTTATTTTCCTTAGATAAACTTCTTCTGGCAGTTGCGCTATCTGCTCGTCGGACAGCTTATAGAATCGAATGAATATGCCGGTTAGGCGCAGCCGGATAACCTCTTGAGGGTCAAAATCGCCCCAATTCCTTAGCCTTTCAACTTTTGAAGAAAGGGTTATAGAATAATCTTTAAGCCGGTGGCAGCGCTTATGTAAATCAATTATATGCCTTGCTAATATTTGCCATTCCGGAGTATTTTGACCATCTACTTCAGTAATTTGCTTCTCATCTATTCCCTCCAGCAATGATATTGCCTGGCTAATAAGCGCTAAGTCATTATTTAAAAAAATGAGCTTCTCTCCCTTCGGGGCATTTAAATGCTCAACGTGTAAAACTCCCAGCTTGCGGATCTTTTCAAGTGCATCCCCGGCATCTTTTTCCTGAGTTACCAGAAATATTTTTTTCATTGCCACAATCATACGATGGTCCCCTCTAAAGATAACTCTTCGATCTTGCGCTTAGCAACTTTACTACGGCCGACGGCATTAGCCATCTGGTCGCCAATATAAATTTTAATTAAGCGAATACTCTCTTCTGCTTCGGGAATCTTTACTTTTTCAAAAAGATTTACTCTTTGCGCAGTTACTCTTAATTCCTGGCGTAAAATAGCAATGCCATTCTCAATGATATTTACCTCTTCGGCAAAAGCTATAATCTCTCGTAAGACCTCAATACCCATATCCACCCATAAAGGAGTAGTGAATAAATCATAATCTGCCAACGGGAATAATGCTTTTTCAAAAATCAGCATATCTACTCCGGCGATATTAATTGTCTTACTCTTTAGCTCTTGAATCGCAAGGAAGGGTTTAATATCAAAATCCCGGTCAGCAAAAAGGCCTATCCATGTCTTAGCCTGTTTTATCTTCTTGTCCAGAATAATCCTTTTTTCATCAAAAAGGGAGAGCTGATGAAGAATCTCAAGCTGTAACTGCTGTTTTTTTAATTGCAGAGTAGGCAGATAACGCTCGTATTGTTTTAAGGAGTCTCGCTGACGCTTTAGTTCCCCTTTTGTAAACTTAATTTTTCCCATTTAGCCAAAATTCTTTAATCAGCGAAAGTTTTATGCCGGTCTCTTCCGGATTAAAACACTCCGCAAGAATCTTCCATCCTAAATCCAGGGCTTTTTCTAAAGGTATATTTACTTTTAAAGACATAAGCTCTTTTTCAAAAAGGCTGCCGTACTTTAATAGTTTATTATCCCAGGGGCTCATCTTAAAACCCATAGCCTGTTTCTCAAGCGTCAAGCGGTAGCTTGCGAAAAGCTGTATCATCGTATCCATTAATACCCTATGGTCTGGGCGGGTCTTGCCGTTTACCTGCTGCTTTAGGCGGGAGAGAGAGCCAAACGGCTCAATAACCCCTCCTTTAAGATAAAACTGCCCTTCAGTAATATAGCCGGTGTTATCCGGCACAGGGTGGGTCACATCATCCCCGGGCATAGTGGTTACAGCAAGAATTGTAATTGAACCTGCGCCCTCAAAATCAACTGCCTTCTCGTACCTTAAGGCTAACTGGCTGTAAAGATCTCCGGGATAACCGCGGTTTGACGGGACTTGTTCCATGGTTATGGCTATCTCTTTAAGCGCATCGCAAAAATTAGTCATATCTGAAAACAATACTAAAACGCGTTTGCCCTTCAAAGCAAAATCTTCGGCTACAGCTAAACTTATATCGGGGACAAGCAAACACTCAACTACAGGGTCAGCAGCAGTATGTATAAAAAATATCGAACGTGGGAATGCACCGTTTTCTTTTAAGGTATCGCGGAAAAAGAGATAATCGTCATATTTTAACCCCATCCCGCCTAAAATAATAATATCTATTTCCGCCTGGATAGCGATGCGCGCCAAAAGATCATTGTAGGGCTCTCCGGCAATAGAAAATACAGGAAGTTTCTGTGATTCAACCAGAGAGTTAAAAAGATCTATCATCGGAATTCCGGTTCTAATCATCTTATTTGGAATTATCCTTTTTATCGGGTTTACCGACGGGCCTCCTGTTTCTATAAGACTATCGGATAACTTTGGCCCCCTATCAAGGGGAACGCCGCTTCCATTAAAGATACGGCCCAAAAGAGCATCCCCGCTTGCAACACGCATAGGATGACCCAAGAAACGCACTTTATCTTTTGTAGATATGCCCCGGCTACCGGCAAAAACCTGTAAATCAACCTTTTTCCCATTAAGGCTTATAACTTGGGCTAAAGATACTCTACGTCTGGTAGTTACTTCTGCGATATCGGCATAGCCCACGCCTTCTGCCTCTACGGTAATAACATCGCCGGATATTTGTATAATATTAGTATAGACTTTATGCATCTTTCTCCCGGCTATCCTCCCGATACTTTTCTATAAATAAACTCATCTCCTCTTCTATCTTTTTAAACTCTGCGGAATCAAAAGCAGAAGAATTCCACCCTTTAAATAACTGTTTTAATTTCTGGAAGAATTGTAAGGCCAAATTTTTATCCTTAAAAAGAAAATCTTTTACCAGTATGGCGCGGATAAATTCAAATACATACTCCTGTCTTTCTTGCGCGGTAGCTTCATCAACAGGGTCAAAGGCATTCTGCTGCAGGTATACCGTATCAAAAAAATCCCCTTTAAGATAATCGGTATAATCCCCTAATGACGTGCCTTCTTCTCCGATAACCTTCATCATCTGCATTACATTATTGCTTTTAATCAAAACATTGTGTGCCAGCTGCCTATCTTCTTCTTTAATAAAACTTCTGTACCTGCTCCAGCTTATTAAAGGATCTATCGCAGGGTATTTTCTTGCATCTGAACGCTCGCGAGAGAGCCCATGAAATGCCCCTACCACTTTTAATGTCGCCTGGGTAACCGGCTCTTCAAAATTTCCTCCGGCAGGGCTTACTGTCCCTGCAATAGTAACTGAACCTGTTCCTCCTCTGGAAAGCTTAACAATTCCTGCGCGCTCATAGAATGAGGCGATACGTGATTCAAGGTATGAAGGAAATGCCTCTTCTCCGGGAATTTCTTCCAGCCTTCCGGACATCTCGCGCATTGCCTGCGCCCAACGGGAAGTTGAATCTGCCAGTAATAATACATTTAAACTCATCTCCCGGTAGTATTCGGCAATAGTTACTGCGGTATATACGCTTGACTCTCTGGCAGCAACAGGCATGGAACTCGTATTACAGATAATCACTGTCCTGTCGCTTAACGGCTTATTGGTCTTAGGGTCAATGATGCCGGGAAATGTCTTTAAGGTCTCAACTACCTCTCCTGCTCGTTCCCCGCAGGCAGCAATAATTACGATATCAACCTCTGCATGGCGGCTGGTTAACTGCTGCAAAACAGTTTTGCCGGCGCCAAAAGGCCCTGGTATACAATATGTACCCCCCTTTGCTACCGGAAAAAGTGAATCTATTAAACGCATCTTTGTTACTAGCGGCTCTGCCGGTTTTATCTTTTCAGTATATGCATTAATAGGGATTTTAATCGGCCAGGTTTGCCGTAAGAAACAATCGCATGTCTTTCCGGAATCATTTTTTAGCTGCGCGATTTTATCTTTTATGGTGTATTTTCCTGTAGGGGCAATATAAGTTACCTCCCATACTCCTTTAAGGTTAAAAGGAACCATACAGTAATGTTTAAAAGCCTTCTCCGGCACAAAACCTAAGTATTGCCCGGCAATGACTCTATTTTTAAGATGGGCCGAGGGCGTAAAATCCCACTTATCCTGATCAGATAAAGCTTCTAAATATACGCCTCTTTTTAGAAAAAATCCGCACTCGCGCGCTAATGCAGGAAGAGGATTTTGCAATCCGTCAAATATCTGGCCTAATAACCCCGGGCCCAGCTCAACAGAAATAAGCTCATCTGTAAACTCAGCTTTATCCCCAACCCTTAAACCGGATGTACTCTCGAAAACCTGCATCTGCGCCAGTTGGCCCCGCACCTTGATGACTTCGGACTTTAAACGCTCTTGATTATGCAGAATATAGGCGGTCTCATTTTGTATAACCTCTCCTTCAACGAAAACGCTCACCATGTTTCCGTTTACTTTTAAGACATGTCCGGTCCTTTTAGGATTCATATTATTGACTTTCGCAAAAAGAATGGAACAAATGTTATTTTTCTGGTATAATACTCATAAGACCCGAAAGGAGGCTTATGAGAC
>JAFGUY010000069.1 GCA_016938245.1 Candidatus Omnitrophota bacterium
TACCTGGCAGTTTACAAAGAACAAGGCACGCGAAAAACTTTCGCGATTCTATGATGATATCAGAAACTAATGTCACAATGCACTAGCCTGATAGTATTTAGTATGTAGTTTAAGGAGCGAAAAATGGTTTGGGTTTTGGGAATATTACTGGCGGTTTTATGCGTTGCAATCCTTACGCTTGTTTTTAAGATCTCTTCCCAGGTTAATGACAGGCTTAATCAGATGAATCATTCTCTTCAGGAGGCCAATAAGATAATCTCCCAGAATTTAGGCAGCACTGTAAGTGTCTTTGGCAATGTCAAAGAACAGTTAGGGAAGCTAGAGGTTACTAATCAGCAGATAGTCGATATAAGCCGGGATATTGCCAGCCTTCAGGAGCTTTTACGCGCCCCAAAATTCAGGGGGGCAATGGGAGAGACATTGCTGGAGAATTTATTGTCGCAGGTTTTGCCTAAGCAGCATTATTCTTCCCAGTATCATTTTAAGACAGGCGATACGGTAGACGCAGTGATTAAACTCGGGGAAAAATTAGTTCCGGTAGATGCCAAGTTCAGCCTGGAGAACTTTCAAAAGATGCTTGAAGCGCAGGATGACGCGGGAAAAACGCTATATAGGAAAAAGTTTATTCAGGACGTAAAAAACCGCATCGATGAAATTTCTTCAAAGTATATTATCCCGGGCGAAAATACCTATGATTTTTCGCTTATGTATATTCCGGCGGAGAATGTTTATTATGAAATTATTATCAAAGAAGATATTTTTTCGTATGGTTTAAGTAAAAAAGTCATCCCTGTCTCTCCAAATACTTTCTATGCGTATTTACAGGTAATCTGTCTGGGGTTAAAGGGTTTTAAGATCGAAGAGAATGCCAAGTCTATCCTTAAATCTTTAAGCGCCCTAGAGATAGAAGTCGATAAATTTAAAGATGAGTTTGATACTTTAGGCGGGCATCTTAGTAATGCCAATGCTAAGTACCTTGATAGTTCAAAACGTTTAGAGAAGGTAGCGGGTAAATTAGCGAATATACAGGATCATAAGCGTATTGAAAACAAACATTCCGATGCTTCTTGATATCCGGGTAGTGCCTAAAGCCGGCAGGAATTTAGTTAAAAGGGAGTCGCCGACAAGCTTTAAGGTCTATCTTACTAAGCCGGCAACAAAAGGAGAGGCTAACGAAGAGTTAATAAAAGTGCTGGCGGAGTATTTTAAGGTTAAGAGGTATATGGTTACTATTATTAAAGGAGATAAGGTAAGAGGTAAACTTGTCCGGATTGCCAGTTGAGACTAATTTAATAATCGCCTTTAGCGGCCGTAAACACGGGAATATGTCTTTGTACTACGGCGAAGCTTCCGAAGCATTAAATAACCGTATGATCTTTTTAAGCAGATTAGGGATTGATTACCGTGATTTAGTCTGCGCCAGGCAGGTTCACGGCGACAGCATAAGATACGTAACCGAGGCTGATAAAGGTAGCGGGGCAGGATCTTACGGAGGTTCGATAGCAGATACCGACGGGTTTATCACAGATAGAAAAAATATCCCTATTGCCGTATTTACCGCGGATTGCCTTTCTTTATTTATATATGATCCTGATAAACCGGCAATAGGATTAGTACATTGCGGCTGGCGTAGTTCCAAGTCAAGGATTGCTTCAAAGGCTGTAAGGTTAATGCAGGAAAAACTTAATACTGCGCCACAGAATTTATATGCCGGTTTTGGTTCGAGTATAAGGGGATGCTGTTATCAGGTATCCGAGAATTTTAAAGAATATTTCTCGGAAGGTTTGAGTAAAAAAGAAGGTAATCTCTATCTGGATTTAGCCGAAGTAAACACTAAAGAGCTTCTGGCTACGGGGGTAAAAAAAGAGAATATATTCCCTCCGCAGGCATGCACCTTTTGCCATAATGATGAATTCTTTTCTTTCCGCAAGGAAGGTAACTCCTGCGGGAGAATGATTTCGGTTATGATGCTTAAATGAGCCTTTCGCAAAAATATAAATTAGAATTTACATTTTGTGCCTATAATACTTCTATGCAGGCGGTTAAGAATTCTCTGGCTGAATTCGGCGATAATTTAGAGATATCCGATTCTTCGGCCTTAAACGAGAAAGGGAAAGATTTTGTCATTACCATGATTACGGAAGATCCGTCTCTTGTTTTTGATATTTGTTCGCAATTCGGGAGGATAAGGTCGGTAAAAATAGACGAGGAGAATAAATAGTATATGTATATTCTGGTATTGGTAACAGCGAAGGATAAGAGGCAGGCCCGTAAAATTGCAAAGATTCTTATTAGAAACAGGCTTGCTGCATGCGTTAATATTTTAGGTAAAGTAGAGTCTTTCTTTTTGTGGCAGGGAAAGGTCGATTCTGCTTCTGAAGCCCTTCTTATTATAAAGTCTAAGAAAATAAAGATGCCTAAAATAATAAGACTGGTAAAATCCTTGCATAGTTATGATCTCCCGGAGATAATCAGCTTACCTATCACTTCGGGTTTTAAGCCTTATTTAAATTGGATCAATGAATCCTGTTAGACCTCTTTGGTATTATGTATATGTTCTAAGATGTGAAAAAATAAAAACTTTTTATACTGGTGCTACAAATAATTTAGAAAAGAGAATAGAGCAGCATAATAATGGTCAAGTATGTTATACAAAGAATAAGTTGCCAATTAAATTAGTTTATTTTGAGGCTTGTTTAAATAAGCATGATGCTTATCGTAGAGAACGATATTTGAAAACTACAATGGGCAAGAGATATATTAGAAATAGAATTAGTGAAGGTCTAACAGGATGAATCTATCAGGTAACCCTACAGATTATATATTTGCTTTTTTAGGGGGGATAGCCATTAGTTTTACCCCTTGCATATATCCTTTGATACCGGTTAGCGTAAGTTATATAGGGGCTAAAAGCAGTTCAAGGCTAAAAGGTTTTATTTTAAGCCTGATTTATGTCAGTGGCATTGCCCTGACCTATTCAGCTTTAGGACTTTTTGCTTCTTTAACCGGTAAATTTTTTGGTAGCATAAGCAGCAATCCTTTAACACATATTTTAGTAGGAGCAGTAATAATGGTATTCGGGATCTCTATGTTTGGATTATTTCGTGTTCCTTGTATTACTAATCCGAAAGTTAATAAGCCGTCTTTAAATAATAAAAATTACTTCTCTATTTTCTTATTAGGCGCTGCCTCGGGATTTATTATTTCGCCCTGCTTAAGTCCTGTCCTAGGGTCAATTCTCTCGTATCTTGCCACCAGGAAGAATATAGCGTATGGGATAAGTCTGCTTGCCTCATTTGCCTACGGGATGGGTTTGATTTTAATTTTATCGGGTACCTTCAGCGGTTTTCTAACTAATTTACCCAAGTCAGGTAAGTGGATGGTATATTTTCAGAGGTTGGCAGGGGTAATTTTGTTAGCTACGGGGGCCTATTTTATATA
>JAFGUY010000070.1 GCA_016938245.1 Candidatus Omnitrophota bacterium
GCTCTTTCTGGGTTCCATGAGGTCTCATGGAACCATGATAGCACAATTAAGGGTTCATTTCCATTACTTTTACGTAACTCAATAAAATAATTATTTCACTATTTTTCGGGCAATTTTGCCCAAAAACCTTCGGAGAGTGCCCCTTTGGGGAGCGTCCCCGAATTTAAAATGCATTACAATAAGGATAACTAAAGTTATTAAAGTTGTAAAGTTCGCGCAGATTATAATCGGGTCACGGCGGTAAAAACCATAGGCAACCCATAAGGAAACACCTAAAGAAAGCTGAAAGAGCATTATCGGGCTAAGATCTTTAACATGCTTGATTCTATAGGAGCGGATTATCTGCGGGATAAAAGAAAGCATGGTTAAGGTTGCAGCAGTTGCGCCAACTATTGTCCAAATCATATTATTAATTATTACAATATTACTTTTAAAAATCTGCGGGAGCCGGCTTTTAGAATACCGGATTCTTTGGGAACAATATCCTCTTTTTCAATTTTTGTATTGTTAAAACTTACCGCTCCCTGTTTTATCAGCCGGCGCGCTTCATTACCGCTATCAACAAGTTTGCTTTCGGTAAGTATTGTTATTATGTTCTTTGTGCCGTCTGTCTTAAAAACCGGCATATCCTGCGGGATTTCTTTTTGCGAGAAAACGCGCGTGAATTCATCCGCCTCTTTTTCCGCCGCCTGTTTTGAATGGTATTGGGTAATGATAATCTTAGCCAGGTTTACCTTGGCATCGCGCGGGTGGGCTGACTTAACTTTGGCTAAATCCGCGTCAGTCAACAGCTCATAATACTTAAGCATCATCTCATCGGAAATTGACATAATTTTTCCGAATATCTCTTTAGGGGGCTCGTTTATGCCGATATAGTTTCCGTAAGACTTGCTCATCTTCTGGATGCCGTCAGTGCCTTCCAAAAGCGGCATAGTCAAAACTACCTGCTGCTGCTGGTTAAAATCCTTTTGTAAATCGCGGCCGACGAGCAAATTAAAAAGCTGGTCAGTCCCTCCAATCTCAATATCGGCCTTAAGCATTACCGAATCATACCCCTGCAGTATCGGGTAGATAAACTCGGAGATATAAATCGGCTTTTTATCAAGCCTCCTTTGGGAAAAATCCTCGCGTTCAAAGAGCCGGTTTACGGTATAATGGGCCATCAGCGTTCCAAACTCCTGCCCCTTCATCCTGCTTAACCATTTGCTATTGAATACTATCTTTAATTTTCTGATATCCAGGATTTTAGCTGCCTGCCTTTTATAAGTCCTGGCGTTACGAGCAACCTCTTTTTTGGTTAACTGCTTTCTGACCTCGGAGCGGCCGCTGGGGTCGCCTATCTGGCCGGTAAAATCTCCGATTAAAAAATAAACCTCGTGGCCTAAATCCTGAAATTGACGGAGTTTGCGCAAGAGCACGGTATGGCCTAAGTGCAAATCAGGGGCAGTAGGATCAAAACCTGCCTTGACTTTAAGCGGTTTTTTATTTTCAATGCTCTGCTTAAGTTTCTTACGCAGCTCCTCTTCGGAGATTATATCGACTGCTCCACGCTTGATTATGTCTAACTGCTTATCGATATTAACCATAGATCTTCCTTTAAATAGGGACAGCGACCATTTTTTCTTAGTAGGAGCAGCGAAAAAAATGGTCGCTGTCCCTATTTATTATATTCGGGCGGTGAGGCCGATTTTGGCCTGCTCCACATCCACTTTGATTATCTTTACCTGTATTTTATCTCCGGGCTTAAGATTAGCTGCAGCCTCTTTTTCAATCTCACTGGAATAAATCAAGCCTTCAAGATCATCATCCATTTTAACAAAAACACCGAAGTCAGTCAAACTTACAACTTCTGCCTCCAGAACCATATCTAAAGGATACTTCTCGGCGATCTTGCCCCATGGATTTTCCTGAAGTTGTTTTAACCCTAAGGCAATGCGCCTGTTCTGCGCGTCAACCGAAAGCACTACCACATCTACCTTCTGGCCCTTTTTTAAAACATCCTGCGGATGGCCGACTCTTTTTGTCCAAGACATATCCGAGACATGAATCATGCCTTCAAGGTTTGAATCCAACTCAATAAAAGCGCCGTAATCAGTAAATCCGCGCACTTTGCCGGAAACAGTAGCGCCCTGCTGGTATTTTGCTTCTGCCTCAAGCCAGGGGTTCTGCTCCAGCTGTTTTAAGCTAAGCGAAATCCTGCGCGAATCACGGTCAACGCTGGTTATCTGCGTCTCCACCATATCTCCGACGGCAAACATCTCCCCCGGATTATTTACCCGCTTCGCCCAGGAAATTTCAGAGACGTGAATTAAACCTTCAATCCCCTTTTCTAATTCCACAAATACGCCGTAAGGGAGTATATTAACCACTTTACCTTTTATTTTTGCGCCGACGGTAAATTTGTCCACGATATCCGCCCAGGGATCAGGCATCCGCTGCTTTAGGCCTAAAGAGACCTTCCCTGATTCTTTGTCCATATTAAGGATCATCACCTCTATTTTATCCCCCAAGACAACCACTTCCGAAGGATGGCTTATCTTTGACCATGACATATCCGTAATATGCAAAAGCCCGTCAACTCCGCCTAAATCGATAAAAGCTCCGAAATCAGTGATTGCCTTTACCGTGCCGGAGGCGATGTTGCCGATTTTTAACTCCAACCAGATCTTATCCTTAACCGTATCTCTTTCCTTCTGCACTGCTTCGCGCCGGCTTAGGATGATGCTGCGCCTTAAGTTATTGATTTTAACGATCTTAAAGCTATAAGGCTTATAAAGTATATCTTTATCCGGCATATTCTTAAAAGCAGAGAGCGAGAGAGGAAGAAAACCTTCTATCCCCATCACATCGACAAGAAAACCTCCCTTAACCTTCTTAACTGGCCTGCCCTCAACCATAGTCCCGTCATGGGAAAATTTGACAATCTTATTCCAACCTGCCACGCGGATTGCCTTTTCGCGCGAGAGGACAATATTCCCGGCATCGTTTTCAATGGACTCTAAGTAAAACTCAATCTCTTTGCCCACTTCCAAATCCTGCTTGGAGAACTCGGTTATTGCGACAATGCCTTCTGACTTAAACCCTACATCAACCAAGACTTCTTTTGTTTTGATAGCCACAATTTTTCCTGTAACTACCTGCCCTTCTTTGATAACTTTGATACTTTGATTATAAAGCTGCTCTAATTCTGATTTAGTATCTGACATTATTTTGGTCTCCTTATAACTATTTGTAATTATTAATGTTGCGTAATGAAGAACCGTCCCCTAATCTAATGTAATTTTAATAAAGCCTTCCCCCCTTCTATAAATATTTTTTTGCTGCAAATCATAGAGACTCCCGTGAAATTATTTCTTTGCCAAGCCTTAAAAGCTTATTTGCCTGCGTCAAACTCTTTGCCTCGGCATAGGTGCGCATAATCGGCTCGGTCCCTGAACCGCGGAACATAAGCCAGCTTTCATCTTCGCAGATAAGCTTTATTCCGTCGTAATCTTTAATATCAATAACCTTTTTACCTAATAATTCTTTCGGCAGGTTTTCTTTTTTAGGCTCTGCCATTTTCTCCAAGTGAAAGTCAGCGCGCACATAATAGTATTTGCCGAATTTTTTCTCGGTTTCATTAAGTATTTTTAATATGTTCTTATTGCGGTAAACCATCATCTCAATAAGCAATAACCCTGCCATTGTGCCATCACGTTCGGGTATATAGTTTTTTACACCCATCCCGCCCGCTTCCTCTCCTCCGGCGACAATATCTTCAGTTTCCATAAGGTTAGAGATATACTTAAAACCTACGGGAGTTTCGTAAAGCTTAATCCCTATGCCTTTGGCAATATTATCCATCATTGTGCTTCCGCAGATTGTTTTAACTAACCCTCCGCTCCATTTGCGGTCTTGATTTAGGTGAAGCGCCAAAAACCCTAAGATTTTCTGCGGGTGGATAAATACCCCGCCGGGAGCAACTGCGGCAATCCTATCGGCATCACCGTCAAGAGCGATCCCTAAATCAAATTTTTCTTTTCTTACCCGATCCTTTAATTCTTTCAGGTTCTCCTCAACCTGCTCAGGCCTGCCGCCGCCAAAAGAGGGATTTATGGTGTTACGCATAAACTCTATTTTTATGCTTGTGCCTTTTAGAACCCGGGAGATAAAGCTATCCCCCGAGCCGTACATTGCGTCAACTAAAACTTTAAACTTTTTATTCTTAATCTTCTTTAAATCGATATAATTGCGGATAAACTTTATATAGTCTTTGGTGATATCTACTGCCCTGATACCTTCGGCAGGGGCATTATCTTTTACCGGCGTTTTCCCTAAAAGCCCCTCTACTTCTTTTGTAAGTTCCAGACTCGCGCCTCCTCCGGCGGAGTTTTTAATTTTAAAGCCATTGTATTCTGCGGGATTATGCGAGGCGGTAATCATAATTCCTAAATCCAGCTTGCGGGATTTTACTACGAAACTTAATGCCGGAGTCGGTGTTGGCCGGTCAGAAAGAATTACTTCAATACCATTGCTCTGAAAAACTACGGCAGCAGTAAGGGCAAATTTATCAGACATAAAGCGAGTATCATACCCTACAGCAACTTTCTTGCCGCGCCCTAAATAATCCGCAACTGCCTGCGAAAGAATTTTGACATTTTCAATTGTATAGGTATCCGCAATTATTGCCCGCCATCCGTCAGTGCCGAATTTTATGGTTGAAACTGAATTGCCCATTTATTTACTCCTCACCTCAAGCTGTTGATTGCTTTTTTTACGTTTTTTGC
Organism: Candidatus Omnitrophota bacterium; assembly: GCA_016938245.1. Classification (GTDB taxonomy): domain Bacteria; phylum Omnitrophota; class Gorgyraeia; order Gygaellales; family Profunditerraquicolaceae; genus Sherwoodlollariibacterium. The sequence goes on from JAFGUY010000070.1 coordinate 4,767, forward strand.
GCCGAATATATACGAACCTGCGGCGAGGATATTCGCACCCGCCTGCCTTACCAGTTTTCCCGTAACTGCGTTAATACCGCCGTCAACCGCAATATCCTTTTTGAAAATTTTGCGAAGGGCTTTTATTTTTGCTACTGCCGAAGGGATAAACGCCTGTCCGCCAAAGCCGGGGTTAACCGACATAACCAGAACAAAATCTACGTATTTTAGCGCGGGCTTGATTTTACTAAGAGGTGTTGCCGGATTTAAAGAGACCCCGAATTTTATCCCTTTCTTTTTTAAATCTTTTGCCATTGCCTTAACTTCTTTTAATGAGACTACCTCAATATGCACGGTAATCATATCGCTTCCCGCGGCCACAAAAGGAGCAAGGTATTTTTTAGGGTCCTTAATCATAAGGTGGACATCCAAGGGAAGATTAGTTACCTTGCGCATATATTTTACTACCACCGGGCCGATAGTGATATTCGGGACAAAATGCCCGTCCATAATATCCACGTGCAGCATATCCGCGCCGGCACGCTCTACTCTTTTTATATCTTTTGCGAGCCTGCCAAAATCCGTCGACAACAACGACGGAGCCACTAGGGGACGGTTCTCTATGTTTTTAATCATTGGCCACCAATAGGTTACAATAACACCAAAATAAGATATTTCTTACTCATAAAGGCTTAAAAAACACTTCTTGTAACTCATTATGCATCATATAGTTGCGAGCGGGAGAACCGTCCCCTTATAAAGGTTGTTTTTCCTGATATAGTTGAAGACGGCTTCAGGGACTAAATACCTGAAAGACTTGCTCTCTTTAATACACTCCCGCACTGAAAAACCTGAAACATCCACTGCCCTTATCTTCAATGTTTTAATATAAGCTGGGATATTCTCTAAGGGATACCCCGGGCGCGTGGCAGCAGTAAATTTAACTAAACTCATAATCTGACCTAGATCCTTCCACTCATCCAGATACTTAAGCAGGTCCGAGCCGATGATGAAATAGATCTCATCTCGGCTATATTCCTGTTTTAACGCCCTTATTGTATCTATGGTATATGAACGGCCTTTCCTTTTAATTTCTATATCCGAGACTGCTAAGTGTTTATTGCCCTTTAAGGCCAGCTTAAGCATTTTAAGCCGCGTATTGGAATCAGCTATATCAACATTGTCCTTATGCGGCGGCAGGTTTGCCGGGATAAAGATAATTTTATCAAGCCCCAGTTTATCCCGCGCCTCTTCTGCTAAAATTAAATGCCCGATGTGTACGGGATTAAAAGTCCCGCCTAAAATGCCGATTTTCATAGTTTTTCAGGTTTTAGGTCCTGATGTTTCCATTACCGTAGATAATGTACTTATAAGTTGTGAGTTCCTCAAGCGCCATGGGTCCGCGGGCATGAAGCTTATCGGTTGAAATCCCGATTTCAGCGCCCATGCCGAATTGATTCCCGTCGGTAAAACGCGTTGAGGCGTTTACATAGACACAGGCAGAGTCAACCCTATTTAAAAACTCTCTGGCGTTTTTCTCATCGTTAGTAATAATAGCATCCGAATGGTGCGAGCCGAATATATTTATATGATTAATCGCATCATTGATTGTATTAACTACTTTAACCGAAAGTATAAGATCAAGATATTCCGTACGAAAATCTCTTTCCGTAACCGGTTTTATCTTCTCCTTAGCAATTCTTTTAGTAATAGGGCAGCCGCGTATCTCTACGCCTGTCTCCTTAAATTTCTTTAACATCCCGGGCAAAAACATTGGCGCTACGTCGTGATGTACGAGCATGCACTCCATGGCATTGCATACTCCCGGGCGCTGCACTTTAGCATTAAAACAAATTTTTTCCGCCATATCCAAATCCGCGTAATCATCAACATAAACATGGCAGATGCCTTTGTAGTGCTTGATAACCGGAATCGTTGATACCTTAACGACCTTATTAATCAGTGCCTCTCCGCCGCGCGGCATAACCAAATCAATATAATCATTAAGCTTAAGCAGGATATCAATAGCCTTTCTATCTTTAGTAGTAATCAGGTTTACTGCTCCCTGCGGCAGGTTATTTGATTTTATCGCCTGCTCGATCGCCTTAAATATAGCGATATTCGAATTTAATGCCTCGCTTCCTCCGCGAAGGATTACGCTGTTCCCCGACTTAAAACAGAGCCCGATACAGTCCGAAGTTACGTTCGGACGAGATTCATAGATAATCGCAATCACTCCTATGGGGACACGCACTTTATGTATCTTAAGGCCTGACGGGGCATCCCAGGATTTAATCTCGGTGCCCACAGGATCCTCTAATCTGACGACATTTATTAAACCCTCTGCCATATCCTGAATTCTCTCTTCATCTAACAAGAGCCGGTCAATAAGGGCTGCTGAAAGCTTGGCCTTTTTCGCCAACGCTAAATCCTTTTTATTGGCGTTTATAATTGCGTTTTTATCCCTAAGCAAGCTTCGCGCCATCTCCTCAAGAATTTTATTCTTTTCGGATGCGCTAAGATTTGCCAACACCCTTGCTGCTTTAGCAGCATTCTTTGATATTCTTATAATATCCATATCTAAGACCTTGGGGACGCTCCCCGAGGTACCGCTCTATACTCAAAATTAACACTTTTTTGCATCATTCCCAATTAAAAACCTTTAGAGAGTGTCCCTTTGGGGAGCGTCCCCAAGGTTTTATAGAAGGACGATGTTGTCGCGGTGCACTATCTCCTTTGCGAAACGTGCGCCTTTTGCCTTCTCAAGCTCTTTAGCTGATAAAACTACCTTGCCGCGGGCAAAGACGCAGCCTTTGCTATCGCAAATCCCGACGATATCTCCGCAGGCAAAGCCGCCGTCGCAGGAGACTACCCCTACCGCCAAAAGGCTCTTTTTATTGATCAACGCTTTCTTTGCACCGTCATCAACAATAATATTCCCTTTAGCCTTAGTGCCGAATGCCATCCAGCGCTTCTTAGCATCCAACAAATCGCCTTTGGCTAAGAATACCGTCCCGCTATTTAAAGGGTCATCTATCGAAAGTTTAATAATCCCCTTTTTTCTTCCGTTGGCAATCACGCAAGGAATCCCCGAATGAATGCAAATTGCCGCTGCCTCAATCTTGGTAATCATCCCTCCGACAGAAGTATTTTTGCTTGTGGAAGATGCCGAAGCTTTAATCTCCGGAGTAATTTTATCTACAACCCTTATAACCTGTTTATCTTTATCCATCAGCCCGTCGATATCAGAGAGCATAATTAAAATATCCGCTCCGACCATTGTCGCCACCAAAGCCGACAACCGGTCATTATCGCCGAATTTAATCTCGTCGGTTGATACAGTATCATTCTCATTAACCACCGGAACGCTATTTAACTTTAACAGGGTATTTATAGTATTCTTAGCGTTTAAGTAACGCGCACGGCTTGAGAAATCATCCCAGGTCAAAAGCAGCTGGCCGCAGGATAGCGAAACCTCTTTAAAGAACTTTCTGTAGGCATCCATTAACTCATGCTGGCCGATTGCCGCCGCAGCCTGCAACAGGCTTAAATTCTTCGGCCGGTTTACGATTTTTAAGATCGACATCCCTAAAGCAATTGCGCCTGAAGAGATAACTACAATTTCTTTGCCTTCTTTAATAAGTACAGCGATCTCCCGGGCAAAACCGCTTATCAAATTTACGTCGAGCTTTGCCTCTTTGGAATAGAAAAGGCTGGAGCCGATTTTTACCACTATCCTCTTATATTTTTTCTGCGACTGCATCTACAAGCTCCTTTAAGCCCTGCTTATTTAACGCGGATATAGGGAAAACTTCTTGCTTTACGGCTTTCTTAAACCGTTTTAAATTTTCTTTTGCCCCTTCTAGATCCATTTTATTTAAAGCAATAACCTGCAGCTTCCTTGCAACGATCTTACTGTAATCTTTAAGCTCCTGATTAATCGCCTTATAATCTTCTAAAGGGTCTCTTCCCTCAAACCCTGAAATATCCACAACGTGTATTAAGATTTTCGTGCGCTCAATATGCTTTAAGAATTTATCCCCTAATCCCCTGCCTCCTGAAGATCCTTTAATCAGCCCCGGGATATCGGCAATCACAAATTCACTCTCCCCGCGCTTTACTACACCCAAAACAGGAAATTTAGTGGTAAAAGGGTACGTTGCTATCTGGGGCCTGGCGTTTGAAACATTGGATATAAGCGTAGATTTACCGGCATTAGGAAAACCTACTAATCCTACCTGCGCAATAAGTTTAAGGGAAAGCAGGAGTTCTTTCTCCTCACCCGGATCGCCGGGGGTAGCTTCGGGAATCTTAATATTACCCAAACCGCCCTTGCCGCCTAAAGCAACGATAACCTGCTCGCCCTCTTCTTTTAAATCGCGCAAGACGCATCCGGTTTTTACGTCAGATATAACCGTGCCTACCGGGATACGGATAACAACCGGCTCTGCATTCCTGCCTGTCTTGTTATTGCTCGAGGCATTCCCGCCGTGTTTTCCTTTAAAATGGCGGTTATACTGAAAATCCAGGAGCGTATAAATATTTCTGTCTGCTAAAAGAATTATATCCGCTCCGCGCCCGCCGTCTCCGCCGTTAGGTTTTCCGAAACGCGTATATTTATCGCGGTAGTGGCTATTGCACCCGTTTGCGCCATTACCGGCTTTTACAAATATTTTTACTTCATCTACAAAAGGAATCCCCAATTTAACTACCTGCTACGATATCTTTTATCTTAATGCGGGTAAGCTGGGCACGGTGGCCTTTTGTCCAATGCGATGACTTACGGCGGCGGTACTTAAATGAAATAACCTTGTCTGCCTTTACCTGGCTTATGACTTCAGCGCTTACTTTAACGCCTTTTAAATAGGGCTGGCCTACTTCGACCTTCTTATCCTTAGAAAGCAAAAGCACCTTATCTATGGCAATATCTTTGCCGGCTTTGGCATCAATTTTATTCACATCGATAACATCCCCTTTTTTTATATTAAACTGCCGCGCCCCGATCTCAATTACCGCATACATTTTTCTTACGCTCCTTTTAAGCTATTTTTACCTCTTCTACGTGCAAGGTAGGATTAGAAATAAGATTTATCTTAACCCTGAATTTGTGTTCAATTGCCTTTAAATCTTCCTTATTCTTTAAAACCTCGTCGATAATTGAGGGCGACAACCCCAGGCTTACCTCTTTTAATGACTTGCCTTTTAAATAACGTTTTAATTCTTTTAAAGCGTAAATAGCTATAGTCATAGGGGACTTGACCCTCCCCCTGCCGCCGCAATAGGGACAAGGCTGATAGGAAAGCATCTGCACAGTCTTATGAACCCGCTCACGGGTCATCTCTACTACCCCGAACTTAGAGATCCCTAAGATATCATATTTTGCCTTGTCTAAACTTAATGCCTTCTTTAATATATTGAAGACTTCCCGGCGGTGGCTCTCCCTTTCCATATCAATAAAGTCAATTACGATTATACCGCCTAAGTCGCGCAGCGCCAGCTGCCTTGCTACCTCATGCGCTGCTTCGCAGTTAACTTTAAAAGCGGTCTCCTCCTGATTGAATTTTTTCTTAAAGCCTCCGCTGTTAACATCAATAACCACCAACCCCTCTGTCGGCTCAATTACAAGATAGGCCTTAGACTTTAAGTAAACCTTGCTTTCGTATATCCGGTTAATCTGCCTTTCAATATCCTTCTGCGCGAATAAATCATCCCCACGGTAAAACTCAACCTTTTTCGAAAGGTAACTTAAAAAGGCGCGCATGAAGTTTTGAATACGGTAAAACTCGGGCTTTGAGTCAACTAAAAGCTTGGAGACATCCTCGGTAAATGAGTCGCGGATTGCCCGAAGCGTTAAATCATATTCTTCATAAATTAAGCTCGGGGCTTTTTTCTGCTGGGAGGCCTTTTCAAGCCTCTTCCATAACTTATAAAGAAACTGCGCATCGCTCATAAGCTCCTGCTTGGATTTGCTGCAGGCTGCGGTGCGCACAATAAAACCGGCATCCTTAGAAAGCTTAAGCTCATTAAATATCTGGCGCAGGCGTTTTCTCTCAACTTCGTCTTCAATCCTACGGGATATGCCTACCTGCTTGTCCTGCGGCATAATTACAAGGTACCTGCCGGCTAAGCCAATATGCGTTGATAAGCGCGGGCCCTTAGTGCCGAATGATTCTTTGACTACCTGCACTAAAACCTCCTGGCCTTTTTTGATCTCCTTAGGCGGATGGGCTTTAGGCGTATCCACATGCTCAAAGGCAAATTCTATCTCCGATAAATAGAGAAAACCTTTTTTGCTTAAGCCGATATCCACAAACGCAGCGCCTAACGAAGGAAGCACTGCTTCAATCTTACCCTTGTAGATATTGCCGACTATGGTCCTGTCCTGCGGCCGCTCAATATAATACTCTTCTAACCGGCCGTCGGAGACTATGGCTACGCGTTTCTCCTGCGGTTCTACATTAATTAAAATTTCCCGAGGCATCTTTTATTCTAATCCCTTCTGGCAGCTGCGGCTGAAGCTTGAGCTTAAATTCGTCAGGGGCAACCGGAAGCGTCAAAAGAATAGAGGCCTCCTCATTCTCGCTCTCCAAGCCTAACTTCAAAGCCTTTTTATGCTTAGTTTAGGATGAGGAGAAAAACCTTCTGATAATTTAAGCGGCAACTGGGCCCTGCGCATCGCGCGCATGAATAAACGCATTAAATCCAGATGCGAAATATACCGCATCATCCCTGTTTTAGTAAACCCAAAACTCACTTTATACATTCACGTTATCTCCTTTTTTTCTTTTTATCAGCTAAAGGATCAAGCCCTAAAATTATTTTCTGATCCAAGCGTTTCTCTAACTTTTCTATCTCTGCCGGGGTTAATTCATCTTCATCTACTATCCGCGCCTTAATAAAAATCAGAAGATCAATCTTCTGCGTATCAGTTGTTTCGCGGCCAAAGAATTTTCCAACCCAGGGAAGGTCTTTTAAGAACGGGATGCCGATGAATTCTTTGCTTTTAACATCCTTAAGCAGGCCGCCGATCACTACCGTCTCTCCGTCTTTAAGGAGGACCTGTGTCTGAGTCTCGCGCACATCAATAACCGGATAAGAAGTTACTGTACTTTCATCTCCAGCAGTAGATGTCGCCGTAACGCTGGAAGTTGAGGAAGTAACGCTGGGATGAATAATCATATTGATATATCCTTCTTCGCTTATCTGGGGCACGACATTTAAACGGATCCCTATCTCCTGATAATAATCTAATGTCTGGGTTACAGTTGGCCCGGTTGTATCTGTGCCTGCGGTTACTGTAGACTGCAATATAGGAGTATGGTACCCGACCAACATAGAAGCTTCCTGATTATCTAAGGTAAGGATTCCCGGCGCAGATAATGTATTCGTGCTGGCGTCATCTTCAAGGGCGTGTATTACTGCTTCAAATTTAGTCCCGGTTAATTTCTGGAATACAAACTCCATCCCGGCATTATAAGGCTCATATCCTAAGATGGTAGATGTAGACGGGCCAAATACCGAGGGGACTAAAGGATTGGAAGCAGTAGTAAGAGTGCCGCCATGACCTCCTATATCTTTACCCCGGGCAACCTCCTGCATAGTAATCACGTTGGTTCTGGCTGTCCCTGCCCCACCTAGCCCCCAGTCAAAGCCGATATCCCTTAGCTTATTGCGGTTAACTTCAATAATCTTGGTTTCAATAAGCACCTGCCTTGGCCTGATATCTATCTTTGGCAATATCTCATTGCGTATCCTATCTAAAGAACTGAAAGTATCAGTCACAACCAGCATCTTGGATTTTACCGACGCATCAAACTCCGCTTTCTTCATCACCGTCTCTCCGGAAGCGCCTTTTTCGTATGAAATCGCCTCGGACTTTGCCCCGCTCTCCTTTGCCCTCTCTGAAGCCAAAGTAGAGGTATCTTTACCTATCTTAAAAGTCCCGAATTGCCACCCCTTTTGCCCCCGGGAATAAAGAACCGAAGTCTTTCCGCGCGGAGAAAGCAAGGGTATAATAATTTTCTGCGCATCCTGCGCATCCAGAAATTTAAGAGTAAATATCTCCGTCTGCAGCGGCTCTTCAGACTGGATCTTCGCTATATTCTCTATCTTGGTAACTAAAATGATATTCCCCTGCTTTTGATAACCAAACCCATAAGTTTTTAAAATAACATCCAACGCCATCTCCCATGGTACATCAACCATCCTTATAGTAATATTACCCATTACATCGGGAGTTGTAACGATATTGACCCCGGCTTTTAAAGAAATAATCTTTAGGACATTACTGATATCCGCCTCTTTAAAATCAAGGGTAACATTCTCGCTGGTTCTTAAGGTTGCCTCAACCTGTGTCCGCGTATCTTCCTGTAATGCAGGGCCTTCATCCTGAGCAATCCCGGATATAGAAGTAACAAATAAAAACAAAGTAATTATACTTAATATTTTTTTAGCCATTAATCCTCCTCTTTCTCCAAATAAACTTCTAAAGGCTGGCCGTCTTTTATAAATACGACTTTATGCTCTTCGATATTTAACACTTGATAATCATCTACAAAATCACCGACCTTAACTACTATGCAGTTTACTATAGCATAAGACATGGCAATTTTATCATAAATTATTCCTTCAAGCTCCAGCGCGCCGGAGGAAGAACGCGGTTTTAATTTAACCATTACTCCGTCGGAAGATACCAGCGGCATAAACGGGTTACGCTCCCCCTTAGAGTCATAAATAAAGTCCCCCTCGGCAAAACAGAACAGATGGAAACTTAAAATAAATAAAATAAAAACCAATATGATTTTAATCTTATTTCCTGACATATGTTTTAACGGTTAAACTAACCTTCTGCCGTAGGGCATCCTGCGGCTGCGCTTCTATTTTAAAACTCTCTATTGCCATAAAGGCTTGATTATTCTCTAAAGAATTTATAAACTTTCCGAAATTATGGTACCCGCAGATTAAATCCATATTGATTGCTACTGGGGTAAGCTTACCTGAAGGCGCCTTTTGCGTATCGCGGATAGGTTTAATCTGCAGGATCCTTACATTATTGGCATTTGCCAGTTTAGAGATATCATGTAAAAGCGCGGTTAATTCCGGCTCGTATATAATTTTCTTCCCTTTCGCTTTAGGAGCGCTTTTCTGCGCTGCTTTAGCTGCCTGCATGCTTTGTATGCCCGCATCCAGTACCTTAAGGTCATTGCTTATTTTTACCACTTCTGCCTTAGACTTATCGGCTGCAGCCATCTGGCTTTTAAGCAAGAAATTAAAATCAATATATAAGACTAACATGCCTATAATAGCAATAAGGGCTATCTTTTTATTATCTAAAGAGAACCTCTCGGTTAAATTAAGCTTATTTATTTTCTCTATGAGCTTACTCATTTTATTTGAATGCCCCGGTTAAAGAGAAATCTGCAACCTCGTAAGCTTTAATAGTGCCTTTCTGAATTGAAGTTATCTCTAAGGAATTAAAGTTTTTCATGAAACCGGGCTGGCTCTTTATTCCTTCAATATAATTATGGATTAAAGATAC
>JAFGUY010000008.1 GCA_016938245.1 Candidatus Omnitrophota bacterium
GATACTCTCTCTTTATCCATCAAGGATAAGTTTAGCAGGGTCTCTCTTAATTTTCAAAGAAATTCGTTTCTTTATATAGAAAACTATCTTATTAACAATAACACATATTATACGAGGAGTTAGTAGATGATGAAGAGGGTTTTAACATTTATTATGGCCGGCGGTAAGGGAGAGCGCCTTTTGCCTTTAACTAAGGATAGGGCTAAGCCGGCTGTCCCGTTTGGCGGAATATACAGGATAGTAGATTTTACCTTAAGTAACTGTATTAATTCGGGGCTACGCAGGATCTACCTTTTAACGCAGTATAAATCTGCCTCATTGCATAGGCATATCCGCTTAGGCTGGAATATACTTTCTTCCGAATTAGGCCAATTTATTGAGTTACTCCCGGCGCAGCAGAGAGTAGGAGATTCATGGTATTTAGGGACTGCAGATGCTATTTTTCAGAATCTTTATACTCTGGATATGGACAAGCCGGATGAAGTTTTAATTTTAGCCGGCGACCATATCTACAAGATGAATTATTACGATATGATAGATTTTCACCGGGATAATGACGCGGATCTTACTGTTGGAGTAGTAGAAGTAGAGAAGGAGAGTTCAGGGCGTTTAGGGGTTGTTGATGTTGATGGTTTAAATAAGGTATATGGTTTTCAAGAGAAGCCTAAGAACCCAAAGGCTATTCCCGGCAATGAAAGTAAAATATATGCTTCAATGGGGATTTATGTTTTTAAACACTCTGTAGTTATCGAAGAATTGCATGATGATGTTAAAAGAATCGGCTCTTCTCATGATTTTGGCAAGGATATAATCCCGCATATGGTAAAAAAAGGGAGGAAGGTGGTTGCTTATAATTTTGTCGACCAGAATAAGCATGAAGCGCTTTACTGGAGGGATATCGGGACGATTGATGCTTATTTTGAAGCGAATATGGATCTGATTCAGGCAAACCCGACATTCAATCTTTATGATAAGGACTGGCCGATAAGGACTTATCAGGAGCAGTTCCCGCCGGTAAAAACTGTGCATTCAGGAGATGAGATTGCCGGAAGGGTTGGTTTAGTTTTGGATTCAATAGTCTCAAGCGCATGCGTTGTTTCCGGCGGAAAGGTGCAGCGTTCAATATTATCTCCGAATGTAAGGGTAAATAGTTTTTCTGAAGTCTATGATTCCATACTTATGGAAGGGGTAAATGTCAGGCGTTATGTCAAGGTTAAGCGTGCTATTATTGATAAAGATGTAAATATTCCTCAGGGGATGGTAATCGGCTACGATTTGGCAGAGGATAAAAAGAAGTTTTTTGTTACCGAATCCGGGATCGTGGTTGTAGCAAAAGGCACTGAAATTAAATAAATATGATAAGAAAAGCAAGAATTGGGGATATAAAGCAGATGCAGGCGTTGATTAACGGGTTTGCCAGGCAGGATATTATGCTAGCGCGCTCATTAAATGAGCTTTACGAGAATATCCGCGATTTCTGGGTAAAGGCTGATAAAGGCAAAGTTATCGGCTGTGCTGCGTTGCATATCTCATGGGATAACCTGGCAGAGATTAAGTCTGTTGCCGTAGCGCAAAAATTCCATAAAAAAGGAATCGGTAAAGAATTAATTGCTGCCTGTTTGGACGAAGCCTTGCAATTAGGTATCAAAAAAGTTTTCATGCTTACCTATAAGCCGAAATATTTTAAGAGATTCGGGTTTAAAAAGATAGCCCATTCAAGCCTGCCGCATAAGATCTGGGCAGAGTGTATTCATTGCCCTAAATTCCCCGACTGCAAGGAGACCGCCCTCTTAAAAATATTGTAAAATAAAATTTTTATGTTATAATTTTCGGACTGTTAATTAAAGGGAGGAAGAGATGGATTATTTACTGACTGATGAACAAAAGATGATTAAGGATTTAGCGCATAAGATTGCGGAAGAAAAGATTCGTCCGGTAGCAGCTAAATATGACGTAAGCGAAGAGTATCCTTGGGATGTGCTGAAGGTTATGGCGGAGTCGGATATGTTCGGGCTTTTTATTCCGGAAGAATACGGCGGGTTAGGGACGAATGTAATGAATTTATGCCTTGCTACAGAAGAATTCTCGCGCGCCTGCGGCGGTATTGCTGTTTGCTATGCTGCTTCGGCACTGGGGACATTCCCAATAGTATTATTCGGCAACGACGAACAGAAGAAGAAATACCTTCCGGACTTAGCTAAGGGTAAAAAGGTTGCCGCATTTGCAATTACCGAGCCTGAAGCAGGCTCTGACGCAGGGGCTACTAAAACTACGGCTAAAAAAGAAGGGGATTATTATATTTTAAACGGGCTAAAACACTTTATTACTAACGGCGGGGATGCAGAGACTTATGTTGTTATTGCCATGACTGATAAAACTAAAGGCGCCCGCGGGGCATCAGCTTTTATCGTTGAAAAGGGGACTCCGGGGTTTACCTTCGGCAAAAAAGAGGATAAATTCGGTATCCGCGCATCAAGTACCCGCGAACTGATTTTTACGGATTGCAAAGTCCCGGCAAAAAATTTATTGGCTAAAGAGGGGATGGGCTTTATCGTTACCATGAGGACATTTGATATGTCCCGGCCCGGAGTTGCAGCGCAGGCCTTAGGGATTGCGCAGGGGGCTTTAGAGTTAGCAGTAAAATATGCTAAAGAAAGAGTTCAGTTTGGAAAATCCATCTCAAGTTTTCAGGGGATACAATGGATGCTGGCAGATATGGCGACAGAAGTCGAGGCTGCCCGGGCTTTGGTTTATTCAACTGCGAGAATGGTTGATGCGGGAGTCAAGGATGTAGCAAAGGCTTCGGCAATGTCTAAGATGTATGCTTCGGACGTAGCAATGAAGGTAGCTGTGGATGCGCTTCAGATATTCGGCGGGTATGGATACATGAAGGATTACCCGATTGAAAAATACGTGCGCGATGCCAAGATTACCCAGATTTATGAAGGGACTAATCAGATACAGCGCAGTATCATTGCCTTGCAGATCATAAAAGAACTATCCAGATAGAAATAAATTAGAGAGTATGAATATTATTGTTTGTATAAAACAGGTGCCGGAGACAACCGAAGTAAGGATTAACCCGGAAACAAATACGCTTATGCGCGAAGGGGTAAAATCTATTATTAACCCTTTTGATATGTATGCGATTGAAGAAGGGGTGCGGTTAAAAGAGCGTTTTGGCGGTAAGGTAAGCGTAGTTACCATGGGCCTTCCTCAAGCGGATAGCGCTTTGCGCGAGGCAATTTCTATGGGAGCTGATGAGGGTTTTTTAGTATGCGACCGCGCTTTTGCCGGGTCAGATACATGGGCGACCAGCTATACTTTAGCCGGCGCGATTAAAAAAATCGGTACTTTTGATCTTATTATATGTGGGAAGCAGGCCTCTGACGGAGATACAGCGCAGGTTGGCCCCGGGATATCAACGCATTTAAATATCCCGCAGGTAACTTACGTAAAAAAAGTTGAAGAAGCTTCAGAAAAAATAATGCGGGTTGAACGTATGCTTGAGGAAGGTTATGAAGTTATTGAAACTCCCTTGCCGGCGCTTCTAACCGTAGTAAAAGAAATTAATGAGCCGAGGATTCCTTCTTTAAAAGGGTTAATGCGCGCTAAGGCTGCGAAGATTACAATACTTACGCAAAAGGAACTTGCTTTAGACCCGCAGCAGATTGGATTATGCGGCTCGCCAACGCAGGTAGTAAAGATTTTTACTCCGCCGCAGAGGCAGGGAGGCCAGATGCTTGCCGGAGAGGTTCCTGATATTGCCGGGCAATTGGTCGAATTACTTAGAGAAGAGGTAACTTAAACAGGCAAATCGGCAAACAGGCAAACTAATATGTCTATTCAGATTATTATAGAAAAATGCACCGGTTGCACGCTTTGCGTAAAGGCCTGCCCTTTTGATGCTATTCGTATTTTGGAGAAGAAGGCGGTTATTGATTTAAATAAATGCACGCTTTGCGGGGCATGCAAAGATGCCTGTAAATTTAAAGCAATTCTGATTGAAAAAACCCCTGCCAAATGCGAACTCCCTGATATAAAAGATTATAAAGGTATTTGGGTATTTTTAGAGCAGAAAAAAGGCAAGGTGCAGTCAGTATCATATGAATTATTAGGCAAGGCGCAAGAGTTGGCTAAGAAATTAAATTGTCAGGTAAGCGGCGTATTAATCGGGGATAAGATGGATGACCAGCTGGATGAGCTTATCTTCTGCGGAGCGGATAATATTTATCTTGTGGAAGCGCCTGATCTGGCTAATTTTCAGGATGAGCCATATACTAACGTTCTGGTTAAGCTGGTAAATAAATATAAACCGGAGATTCTTTTATGCGGAGCTACTAATATCGGCAGGTCGCTTATTTCGCGCGTTGCCATTAATATTAAGGCGGGATTAACCGCTGATTGCACGGGGTTGGATATTGATCCGGATAAAAAAATACTGCTTCAGACCCGTCCTGCATTCGGCGGGAATATTATGGCAACGATTATTTCCCCTAATTACCGGCCGCAGATGGCAACAGTGCGGCATAAGGTATTTGCGCCGATGCCGGCGGATAAGAAGCGCAAGGGTAAAATTATAAAAGAAAGTTTTGACAGCTCTTTGTATGTTTCGCGCGCAAAGTTATTGGATATGATAGAGGAGATCGAGTCATTAGTTAATTTATCGGAAGCGGATATAATTGTTTCCGGCGGACGCGGCATGGGTGGCCCGGAGAATTTTAAGATTTTAGAGGAGCTCGCCCATGTTTTAGGTGCTGCAGTAGGTTCATCGCGCGCTGCGGTTGACGCAGGATGGATGCCTTATTCGCATCAGGTAGGGCAGACCGGAAGGACCGTAGCCCCGAAAATTTATTTTGCCTGCGGCATATCCGGGCAGATCCAGCATTTAGTCGGTATGCAATCATCTAAAATAATCGTCGCTATCAACAAAGACCCCGATGCGCCTATATTTAAAGTTGCAACTTATGGCATAGTAGGTGATCTTTTTCAAATAGTTCCCGCCTTAACCTCCAAATTCAAAGAATCCCTTAGAAAGTAAAATCGTAGAATAAATAGGGACAGCGACCATTTATTTACGCATACAGAGAAAAATGGTCGCTGTCCCTATTTACCTATTTACTGAAAGAAGATTCTCTTGTTTTATCATCAAAATAGATGTTTTAGTAAGATTATGTTAAAGAATGTAAAGATTTTCCTTGACAAGATTAAATCTTTCCCGTATATTGTTATCAATTGCTTTTTTTGTCGTGGGATAGTTCCTACTGGCAATATCAGAGAATAATATGATTAACAGCGGATTAATGACAATCGAAGATTTAGCGGATTACCTTAAAGTTACCCGCAGGACTATTTATGACTGGGTTAAGCATAATAAGATCCCTGCGGTTAAGCTTGTCGGACAATGGCGTTTTAAAAAAGATAAAATCGATGACTGGTTAGACGGACAATCACAACCGCATTAGGGAGGACATATGTATTTTAAAAAATTAGAGTTGGCCGGTTTTAAATCGTTTTCAGAAAAAACAACGTTACATTTTGAGCCGGGGATTACTGCGGTAGTCGGCCCGAATGGTTGCGGGAAATGCCTGCGCTATGATTCATTGGTGACTCTTTCTGATGGTTCAGTTATAGAAATAGGTAGGCTAGTCGAGGCAGCGATAGAAAATGCAAAGTCTGTAGAAAGGCTAGACGATGGTTTAATGGCTACAGAAAACCCGCAGGATATAAAAATACTCTCTTTAAACCCTGGGACACTTAAGATTGAGCCAAGGCCGGTGTATGCGTTTATAAAACGCAAAGCCCCGGAATACCTCTTAGAGATTAAAACAAAATCCGGTAAAAAAGTTACCACTACCCATTACCACCCATTTTTCACTATAAAAGACGGCCAAATTATTGACCTTAAAGCAGAAGAGTTAAAGCCTCAAGTGCGGATTGCTGTCCCCCGCGCGTTGAAGGCCGCAGGGTTTAATTTAGAGATTGATTTAATGAAAGTTCTTAGCGGATTCTTAGATGATGATAATATGTACGTGCCTTTTTCTTCTGATCTGAAGAATTTTATTGTTAATCTTAAAGAAGGAGGCCTCAATTATAAAGAAATTTCTTACGGGGCTAATATTAATAGGTCGGTAATAACATCTTCTCTTAACGGGCAGGCAATGAGTGTCCCTAATTTTGTTTCCCTGTTAAAGAGCAATGGAATTACCGAGGTGCCGGAATTTATACAATCCCTTAAATCCCGCAGTAGCGGAGTGATAAACCTGCCTAGAAAAATGGATTCATCTATTGCAAGGTTCTTAGGGTACCTAATTTCTGAAGGCAGGACTACGAAAGAAAATCAAGTTTGGTTTGTGAATGAGGACGAAAAAATAATTAGCGATTTTGTTAATTGCGCAAAAGAAGTTTTTGGCGTAGAAGCTAAGGCTTTTAGCTATAAGAAAGGAACCAAAGATATTTTGATATTTTCTTCTGCACTCTGTAATTTTTTGGATAAGGTTTTTGATTTTAAAGTCTCCGGGGTTTCAAAGGATAAGGTTGTCCCTAAAAGATTATTTAATAGCGATACCGGGATAATCAGTGAATTTCTTTCTGCGCTCTTTGAAGGAGATGGGCACATTTGTGTCGATAAGCAGGGAAGACTTAATAAAAATACGGTTTATTTTGAATATGCAACTGCTTCTTATGCGTTAGCCGCTGGCATAGGCAGCCTGCTTTTACGTTTAGGAGTCCAGTCTGTGATAAGAGAAAAATATAAGGCTGCGGTAAATACAGAGGAAAAAAAGAAAAGGTTATATTATTCGGTTTATGTTTACGGCAGAGAGAATACCTTAAAGCTGGCAGAGAAGCTGCGTTTTGTGGGTAAGAAGAAAGAAAAACTCCAAGCCTTAAAAAGCCTTAATTATAAAACTAACCTGAATCTTGACCTGATTCCCGAAGTTAATGCGGTTTTTAAGGATTTGGTTAAATTGTCAGGTATAAAGGTAAAAAGGCTTAGGAAAATTTCTCCAAAGTTAGCTGCTTATTATGAAAATAGATGTATGCCTTCAAGGCAGGGCTTATTAGAAGCCTTAAGCGTTATTTCTGAACACGGAAGGCTTACTGGTTTAGCCGGGGCTACTTACCATTACTTAAAAACCCTTGCCGAGTCACAGATATATTGGGATGAGGTTGTAGCCATAAAAAAAGTTTATTCTGAAGAATGGGTATATGATCTTTCTATCTTAGATACGCATAATTTCATCGCGCAGGATATTATTGTACATAATAGTAATATTTTTGATTCTATACGCTGGGTATTAGGAGAGCAGTCGGCTAAGTCTTTGCGCGGGTCAGAGATGCTCGATGTTATCTTTAACGGAACAGATAAGCATGACCCGTTAGGCATGGCTGAAGTTACCCTGACTTTTGATAACAAAGCAAGGTTCTTTAATTTTGAGAATGATGAAGTAGCAATAACCCGCAGGCTCTTCCGCTCGGGAGAAAGCGAGTATCTTTTGAATAAGAGCCAGGTGAGGTTAAAGGATATACTGGATCTTCTGCTTGGCACAGGAATCGGCGCAGAGAGTTATTCTATAATCGCGCAGGGCAAGATAGATTTAGTTTTAAGCAGCCGCCCGGAAGAAAGAAGGATGGTCTTTGATGAGGCCTCGGGTATTACCAAATATAAGGCGCAGAAAAGAGAAGCGATACGCAAATTGGATGAAACCGAACAGAACCTCCTGCGCGTAAATGATATAGTTACGGAAGTCAAGCGCCAGATAGGAAGCCTCGAGCGGCAGGCAAATAAAGCGCGAAAATACAGGGAGGTTTTTGAAGAGCTGAAATCAAAAGAAATAGCGCATTCAGGGTTAGAGAAGAAGGTGCTTTTAGCTAAAAAAGAGGCTTTTCTTAATGAATTAAAAGAGCTGCAGCTTCGCGAAGAAGAGTTGGTTTCTTTAATACATGAGCAGGAACTTAAAATAGCTTCGCGCTCATCTGAGTTAAAGTCTCTTGAGGAGAATATGCTTAATGCCAAGAATGAGCTGATGAGTTTAGAAAATGAAGTAGTAAGGAATAATGAGCGGATAGGTTTTAACCGGGAGAGGATTGAAGAATTAAAAGTATCTAAAGAGAAGCTTAGCGAACAGTTAATACAGCTTGAGGCAAAATTAAAAGTTGAAGAGGAGAAGTTAGCAAGCGTAAGAAGCGAATACTCCGGGTTAAAAGGCCTGATTGATGAAAAGTCCGCTAGCTTAGCAGAAAAGGATATTAAGATTAGCGCTTTGGCGTTAAGTATAAAAAATTCCCTTGAGAATATTTCAATGCATAAAAAAGAGATTATTGATCTTGTCGGGAAAATAGCGCAGGCCAGGAATCAGATCTCTGATTTTAACTCTCAAGAGCAGGTCTTTTTAGCGCGGAAAAAGAGGCTTGAGGTTGAAAAGGCTAAAATCTATGAAGAGAAGGCAATAACGGAAGAGAGTTTGCTTAAAATTACCGAAGAGGCTAATGCCGCGCGCAAAGCTGTAGAGGGATGCGCTCAGAAGATAGCTCAAAGCAAATTAAGCCTTGAAGATGAAGGTAAATCTCTAAGTTCTATCAATTCCGAAATCGAAGGTTTGGAAAAACAGAAGTTAGCCTTAGAGTCGCATAAGGCATTTTTAGAGGAACTTAAAGCAAAATACCTTGATAAAGCAGAGACTGTAAATGCTTTGGTTTATCTGGATAAACTCCCTGCGGATAAAACAAACGGCTTGGTTATTCAGATAAATAATACGGTTAATTTGGATGACGAAGATAAGGCATATCTGGACCCGGCAAATTTTAAATTAACCGGAGAGGCAAAACCTATTGAGCTGGATACCCGTAATATTGAGGCAAAAATAGCAAGAATAGAAGAGGCAGCCGGGGTTTTAAGAATCTCAAAGCAGGTTAAAGTAACACACATAGAGGAAATAAATAAAACCGTTGTCTTGCTGGAGCAGGAATTACGCTCTTATGAGATTAATCTTGCCAATAAGGAGACATCAAGGAATACGGTAGAAGAGCAGTTTAATAAGATTAAGGAAGAAGAGGATTTAACCGTCCTCGATTTAGCAGACGTACAAAAAGAGCTAAGCGTGATCGAGGCTAATATTAGTACGGCTAAGGCGCGGCTTACAGAATTAAGTAACAGCCATAGGATGGCGGAGGATTCAATATCCCGAGAAGAAGAAAATATCTCTTTGAATAGCAAATTAAGGGAAGAGCTTTTAGTCGTTATTACCCAGATTAGGACCGAGCTTGAGGCATTAAATAAGCGGATAATTTCTGACGAGGCTACTTTAAGGCTGTTAGAGGAGACTTATAATCACGGTAAGAATAATTTCGATTACACGCAAAAACAGATTGAGGAGTCTTTAAGCAGGATAGAAATAATGGATTCAGAGATAATAGAAAGCCGGGCCAGGCTCGTTGAGTTTGAGAAGAGCATGGGCATAAAACGCGCACAGCTAAAAGAGGCAGAGGAGCGTTATCAGGAATTTTCTCAGGGCGCAGGGGATATGTCTTTAAAGATCGAATCCGGTAGAAAAGACCTGGATACCTTAAAGGAGAGGCTCTATGAGATTCAGATGCAGGATAAGGATATAGAATATAAATATAATACTATGAAGGACAGGATGCAGCAGGTATATAAAATAGACTTAGATACTGTTGAATCATTGCCGGAAGGCCTGGATTCGGATATGCTCTCACAGGAGATAGAGGCGCTAAAGGGAAAGCTCGATTCCTATGGCACGGTCAATTTAGTTGCGATAGAAGAATATGACGAGTTAAAGAAGCGCTATGATTTTCTAATCCAGCAGCAGACTGACCTTGCCGCGGCTAAAGAGTCTTTGCATCAGGCAATATTAAAGATTAACCGTACTACACGCCAGATGTTTATGGAGACATTTGAAAAGGTGCGTGAAGAGTTCCGTAATTATTTCCGCCTGCTCTTTAACGGCGGGGATGCGCAAGTCTACCTGATTGATGAAAATGACCCCTTGGAATCAGGGATTGAGATTATCTGCCGGCCTCCGGGGAAGAAGCTGCAGAATGTCCTGCTTCTGTCAGGCGGGGAGAAAGCAATGTCTGCGATTGCTTTGATCTTTGCGATATTTAAAGTAAAGCCTTCGCCTTTCTGCGTGCTTGATGAGATAGACGCGGCATTAGATGAGGCTAATGTGGACAGGTTTGCCCGGGCGCTTACAGAGTTCTCAAAAGATTCGCAGTTTATCGTAATCACCCATAATAAAAAGACTATTATTAATGCCGATGTAATGTACGGGATTACTATGGAGCAATCGGGAGTTTCAAAGATAGTCTCGGTTAAGTTTGCCAAAGAAAAAGATAAAGAAATAGAAGAGGTAGCGGCTGTTTAGTAGCAGGATTGATTGCGGCCTTTGTTTTTAGCCTGATAAAGGAATTTATCTGATGCGCTGATAAGTTCTGCGGGGAGCAGTCCGTCTTCAGGGAAAGAGGCAACCCCTAAACTTACGGTTAATTTTTTATTAGGCAGAATATTTTCGTATGCAAAAGTATATTTTTCCGTATCCATCCTTAAGCGCTCGGCAATCATGAGCGCTTCTTTTTTATCGGTTTGAGGCAGGATAATCGCAAATTCCTCTCCGCCGTAGCGGCAGACAAAATCTATTTTTCTGGACTGGTTTTTAAGCAGCGTTGCCAGTTCTTTTAAGATTTTATCCCCTGTCTGGTGGCCTAAGGCGTCGTTATAGACCTTGAAATAATCTATATCCAGCATAAGCAGGCTTAAGGGTTTTTGCATGGCGCGGGATTTTTCAAGCTCGGTATGTAAGAGAAATTGAAAATATCCGTGGTTCCAAAGCTCTGTTAAGCTATCTGAATTCGTAAGCATTAAGGTTTTTTCGTAAAGCTGGGAGTTCTCAATTGCCAACCCGGCCTGATTGGCGAGCATATTAAGCATACGGATATCGTCTTTAGTTATAGGCTCGCGGTTAATGAAATTATCCGCGACAATTATTCCGTTGATCTTATTCTTTGCTTTTAAAGGGATTAAGATTATCTCATCGTTTTTTAACATCTGTACTATGGGCGTATTCCTGTAATTTGTGATAGTCTCGGAAGTCAGATGCAGCGGCATACCTTCTAATGCCACCAGCGAAAGCAGGGTTTCATTGGCATCGTGGATTGAAAAGCGCATTTTTTGAACCTGTTTGTTAAAATTAGTACCAGAGCCGTTATTAGAGCTGCTCGATGCTTCATAAGCACTGATTAAGTCATCGAGGTCTTTTCTCTCGTTTTCAATCTGGCTCCAGATGCGGTTGGCTTCTTCTCCTGTTTCAGGGCCTATGCCCATTCTTCCTTCAATCAGGCTGTTCTTTTCATTGATAAGGAAAAGCAGGGCGCGGTTAAAGCCTAATCCTATATGCGCAGTGACACCGGTAAGGATAATATAGAGAATCTCATCGAGCTTTAAGGTCGTACGCATGGCATTAGATATCTCATAGAGTATCCCCAGCTCTAATTTTGTCCGCTCAAGTTCACTTTTTACTTTATTCAGCTCTTCCATAATGCCTTAAATCTACCATATTTTGTTATATATGTCAAGGGGACGGTTCTTTCGCTTTTTACCCTTTCGCCTTCAATGAGTTACAACACCTTCATATTCATTTAAATAACCGTTATTTTGATTATTTTAATGTTGTTCTAGCTTATTCTAATATAAGCAATTGCAAGGCAAAGAACCGTCCCCTAAATTTCCCCCTAAATTTTAGTTAGATTTGGTGCTTGAGTACGTCTATTATATATAGACAGGGGGTGAGTATTTGTTTGACAGCGGCATGCAGGTAAGTTATAATATTAACTCTAAAACTTAAATAACGGAGGTAAAAATGGTTACTAAAGATAAAAAAGACGATATACAGCAGAATATTTCTGACCGGAGAAAGGCTTTGGAATTAGCCTTAGCACAGATTGAAAAGCAGTTTGGCAAGGGTTCAATTATGAAACTGGGCTCGCATGTAAAGGCTAATGTTGAGACTATCCCTACGGGTGCCCTTACTCTGGATCTGGCATTGGGTGTAGGAGGGTTGCCGCGCGGAAGAGTAGTTGAGATATTCGGGCCGGAGGCTTCAGGTAAGACCACATTAACCCTTACTGCAATAAGAGAGATTCAGAAAAAAGGAGGGGTAGCGGCATTTATCGACGCAGAGCATGCCTTTGATTCTACGTACGCTAAGTTAATCGGAGTAAATTTAGATGATCTTTTAATCTCCCAGCCGGATACAGGGGAGCAGGCGCTTGAGATTGCCGAGACATTAGTGCGCTCTAATGCCGTGGATTTAGTGGTTATTGATTCAGTGGCTGCGCTTACCCCGCGTGCCGAAATTGAAGGAGAGATGGGAGATTCCCATATGGGTTTACAGGCAAGGCTGATGAGCCAGGCTTTAAGAAAATTAACTGCGTCAATAAGTAAGTCGCGCACCACATTAATTTTTATTAACCAGCTAAGAGAAAAGATCGGAGTCATGTTCGGATCTCCTGAAACTACTCCCGGAGGAAGGGCGTTGAAATTCTATTCTTCGGTAAGGCTGGACGTGCGCAGGATTGCAACCTTAAAAGAGGCGGATAAAGTAATCGGCGGCCATGTAAGGGTAAGGGTAGTTAAAAATAAGGTTGCGCCTCCTTTTCGCGAGGCAGAATTTGATATATTGCATAATGAAGGAATCAGCAAGGCAGGCGCAATGCTGGATGCCGGGGTTACTTTAGAGGTAGTTACTAAGTCCGGTACATGGCTTTCATTTAACGGCGAGAAGATCGGGCAGGGGAGAGATTCCGCAATTAAGGCTTTAAAGGAGAACACAAAGCTCGCCGATGCAATAGAAAAAGAGATAAGGAAAAAGATTAGTGTTGCCTAAGGAATATGCATTTTTTCTCCTTAAATACAGGGCGCTCAGCGAAAAAGAGCTTATCCAGCGCCTTAAAAGAAAAAAATTCCCCGAGGAAGAAATTAAGAAGGTTATCTCTTTCTTAAAGGAGAGGGGATTTATTGATGATATAGCTTTTGCCAAGGTCTGGGTTAGTTGCCGATTAAGCCGTTCATTCGGTTTAAATAGAATTACCCAAGAACTAAAATTAAAAGGGATCAACAGGGAAGTTTTAGAAGAAAGAATTGCTCAAGTAAAAAAGGATTATTGCGAAAGCAAGGTAATAGAGCAATTGGCCAGAGATAGATTAAGCAGGCTTAAGAATATTGAACCGGTTAAAGCAAGAAACCGCACTTATGCCTACCTTATCCGCCGCGGATTCTCCCCCGAAGGAGTTTCCGACACCTTAAATAAAATATGCAAGCAGATATATTAAGGGAAAAATTCCTTAAGTTTTTTGAATCCAAGGGGCATAAAATCGTTGAGAGCGATTCACTTATACCTTGCGATGACCCTACGGTTTTGTTTACCCCTGCCGGGATGAATCAGTTTAAGCGGGAGTTTCTAGGGCTTGATTCCGGTTTTAAGCGCGCAACTACATCCCAGCGTTGCCTGCGTACCGATGATTTAGAAAAGGTAGGCAAGACCAGCAGCCACCATACATTCTTTGAGATGCTCGGGAACTTTTCTTTCGGAGATTACTTTAAGGAAGAAGCAATCTCCTGGGCGTGGGAGTTTTTAACCCGCGAGTTAAAAATAAAAACAGATAGGCTTTGGGTATCGGTTTATAAAGATGATGATGAAGCTTATGTAATTTGGAAGGATAAAATAGGCCTTCCTGAGAAAAAGATTGTTAGGTTAGGAGACAAAGATAATTTCTGGCCTGCCGAGGCTAAGGCAAAAGGCCCGAACGGGCCGTGCGGCCCGTGCTCGGAGATCTTTTATGATACTATGGAGATCTGGAATTTAGTCTTTACGCAGTTTAACCGCAAAGAAAACGGCGAATTAGAGCCTTTGCCGAATAAGAACATTGATACCGGTATGGGTTTAGAGAGGTTGACTGCGATAATGGAGGGTAAAGAGAATAACTTCGAGACGGAATTATTCCAGCCGATAATTAAAGAGATAAAAAGAGAAGCTTCTTTGGGAATAGGGGGACTCTCCCCATTATTTTATGCTATTGCCGACCATATAAGGGCGGTAGTATTTTCCGTATATGACGGGGTTATGCCTTCTAATGAGGGCCGCGGTTACGTAATAAGAAAGATTATCCGTAAAAGCATCCTGCACCTAAGAAGATTAGGGATAGACAAGCCGTTTTTAAATAAACTGGTGCCGCAAGTCTCAGAGGCCATGCGAGAGCCTTATCCGGGTTTAAAAGATAAACAGGAGGCGATTGCCGCGGTAATATTAAACGAGGAGAATAATTTTATTAATACTTTAGATTCCACGGATAGCTTGTTTAAAGAAAAGTTTTCCGGTTTTAGCAAAAAGGATGACGCAGCAAAAGCAGGCAGGGTTGTTTTTGAGCTTTATGACACTTACGGTATTCCTTTGGATTTAACTAAAGAATGGCTTAATGCGGAAGGTATAAAATTCAGCGAGGGCGTATTTCAAGAAGAGCTTAATGCTCAAAAAGAGCGCTCCCGGGTAAAAAGTTCCATGAAGGGGGATGTCTTTGACGCCAAGGGTTTAGGGCTTAAATTAAAGGAGACTAAATTTTGCGGTTATAACGAGGACTCTATTAAGGCAAATATAGAAGTTATCTTAAAAGGCGGTAAAGAGGTGAAAGAAGCAGCTAAAGAAGAAATGCTGCAGATTATATTGGATAGAACCTGTTTTTATCCTGAATCCGGAGGCCAGGTAGGGGATACAGGCGAACTGATTAACGGCGATAGTATATTTGAGGTTTTAGATACAGAGAAAAAAGATAATATTATCCTGCATACGGGCAAGGTAAAAAGCGGAATTTTTAAAAAAGGCGATTCTGTAACTGCTGCGATTAATGGCAAGCGCAGGCTAAGTATCTCCCGTAACCATACCGCAACTCATATACTGCAGGCAGCGCTTAGGAAGGTTTTAGGAGAGCATGTGCAGCAACAGGGCTCGTTGGTTGCCGAAGAAAAGTTCCGTTTTGATTTTACCCACTTTAAAGGCTTGAGCCGAGAAGAGATAAAAAAAGTTGAAGAGGTTGCCAACGGCTATATTAACGGAAACCTCAACGTAGAGGCAAAAGAGATGGAATTAAAAGAAGCCAGGAAGACTAATGCTTTGGCTTTCTTCGGCGAGAAATACGGCGAGAAGGTGCGCGTGGTTTCGGTAGGCGGGGTCTCGATAGAATTCTGCGGCGGAGCACACCTTAAGAATACTAAGGATATAGAATTAATAAAGATTATTCAGGAGGGTTCGGTTGCCAGCGGCATAAGAAGGATTGAGGGGGTAACTGCTGATTACGCCAGAAAATTTATGGAAGAAGAAAGTTTGAGGCTTGATGAAGAAAATAAGAAGAAAGAAAGGCTTGGCAAGGAAAAAGAGAAAGAGAAACAGGAATCGGCAAAATTAAGCCAGTCCCTTCGGGAATTAGCCCCTAAAATCATAGAGAGGTCTGAAAAGATTAATGGGATAAATTTAATTTTTTCGCAGGAGCAGGGGGTAAATATAAATGCCTTGCGTAAGCTTACGGACTTTATTAAGGAGAAGGCAAAACTTTCAATAATTGCCTTGGGTTCAAAAGACAATGATAAAGCTTTTTTAGTTATCGCGGTAACCGAGGATTTATTCTCTCAAGGGATCGACGCTTTAACTTTGATCCGTAAAATTTCCCCGGTTATTAATGGTAGCGGCGGAGGCAGAAAGGATTTTGCCCAGGCAGGAGGTTCTAAGCCGGAAAATTTTACATTGGCATTTGAGGAATTAAAGGGTATAATTATAAATTTAGGTAAGAGTAGCCAGTAGCTAGTAGTCAGTAGTTAGGGTGGAAAGAAGATGAAAATTATAAGATCGACAAGCAAGCAGGTAGATAAAATTTGTAACCGCTCAAATCTTAAAAAACGGCGCGTTGAAGATAAGGTTCGTAAGATTATTGACGAGGTGCGCCTTTACGGAGATGAGGCCTTATTGAAATATACCCGTAAGTTTGACGGCGTAAAATTACTCCCACGGCAGCTTAAAGTTTCGGCGATTGAGATAAGCGGCGCATACCAGAATATATCCCCGAATTTTGTCTCGACTTTAAAGGTAGTGATAGATAATGTAAACCGTTTCTACCGTAAGGCGCTGAAGAAATCGTGGAGAATAAAGGATGCGGATGGGGCAGTAGTGGGAGAAAATTATAACCCTCTTGAGCGCGTAGGGATATATATACCCGCAGGAACAGCGCCGTTAGTATCTACCGTGTATATGACGGTTTTGCCGGCTAAGATCGCCGGGGTAAGAAAGATTGTTCTTATCTCTCCGCCGGATAAAGGAGGCTATATAAATCCGCACATATTAGTGGTAGCTAATCTATTAAAGGTGGATGAAATTTACCGTGTAGGCGGGGCGCAAGGGGTTGCCGCTTTGGCATACGGGACCAAAATTATTCCCGCGGTAGATAAAATTATCGGCCCCGGAAATATTTATGTAAGCGAAGCTAAGAGGCAGATCTTTGGGCAGGTAGATATCGATATGATTGCCGGGCCTACGGAACTTGTGATTATTGCTAACCGTTTTAGTAATCCTAAGTTTATTATTGCCGATTTATCCGCACAGGCAGAGCACGCTAAAGGCCTGGTTGTGCTTATAACCAATTCCAAGGCATTAGCGCAGGAAGTAAAGTCTAAACTTGAAGGAATGGACGGGTTTATTATCCTGGCTAAGAATTTAGAGGAGGCAGTTGAAATTAACAATAGAATAGCCCCTGAGCACCTTGAGATTTTAGTAAATAACCCCAACCGGCTTTTAAAGCGGGTTAAAAATGCCGGGGCAGTATTCTTAGGGCCTTTTAGCCCTACTGCAGTAGGGGACTATGTTGCCGGCCCAAGCCATGTCTTGCCTACGGCGGGAACAGCAAGATTTTTCTCCGGTTTATCTGTATCGGATTTCTTAAAGAGCAGCCATGTTATAAGTTATTCTAAGAAGGCTTTGGAGAAGATAAAAGAGCCCTTAGAAAAGATTGCCGCAATTGAAGGCCTGACTAAACATTTAGATTCGGTAAAGGCGAGGTTCTATTGAGTTACGTAAAAGTAATGGAAATGAACCCTTAATTGTGCTATCATGGTTCCATGAGACCTCATGGAACCCAGAAAGAGC
>JAFGUY010000071.1 GCA_016938245.1 Candidatus Omnitrophota bacterium
ATATACGGATCCTTACGGATATAAGCAGGATCTATCTTTAGCAAAAGATGGATCATTGTGGTATTACCGGCGCATACTATTGAATTAATATTATTAAGATTAACTTTATTCTCTAAAGCCAGGATTTGAATAATCTGATTAACAGTCAAAGAAACGGCATCATGCAATTTCTCTAAGCCTTCGTTTTGCCCTGCATATATGATGCGCGTAATTATATCCGCGCCGAAGGAGGCCTGCTTGTTATAACTTGTTTTGGTTCCTAAAACCTTTTTATTCTCCAGATTAATCAGCTCTGCGGATATAGTAGTCGTGCCTATATCTAAAGCTAAACCGAAATTACCGGAAGAATATTTAAGACTCTTATCCTCTAACCCCAAATTTAAGTCCAGCCTTGATTCTAAAGGAATATCTACCTCGATATCTTCGCGGATAAGAGTACGGCAGGCTAAACAGGAATCTTTACCTGTTTTACCCTTTCTTACGAATACTTTGCATTTCCCGCATATTTAGAGATGTAAGTTGCTGCCTCCTGCGCTTCTTCAAAAGAATCACTCTCTTCGATTACGGTTAAAACCGGATAACCCAAAGCGCGGTTATTCTTTTTAAGCGCCAGCCTTCTAATCTGGGTTAAATCCCAGATTCTGTCGGTAATAGATTTACCCTTTATCTCTAGTACTAAATCAAGGCATCCGAGATTATTTAATTCCGTAGTTAAGCTTACAACACTATCTAAGTCTTTAACTGAAACTGCTAAAACAGCGCCGTAATCTTTGGCTAACCCCGCCATCATCTTAAGGTTGTTCTCATTCGCAGAGTAGATAAGCGGCCTTCTGCCCTTCAGGATACTTAAAGCGGCTTTTAATGCTTCCGGGTCTTCATTCATCAAAGCCAGCGCAATTTTAGTGTTTTGAGAAACCGTTTTAACAGCTTCAATAAACCTACCTGCTCCAGCTTTAGCTTCTACGGCAATAAGATTAACTTGGATTTTTTGCCCGACACGTTCAAACCTTAAAGAGTTAATCTTAGCAATTTCTTGCTCTATTTCCTCTTTAGAGAGACTATCCTGAATAATAATCCCTATCCCGCAAGGATGGTGGAACTTCTCTTCATGACGGAAGATTACGCTTTCATTGCCTATTTCAAGCTTATCTTCCCCTTCTCCCAAAGTAATTAATTTTATCGGCGGAAGAGCCTGGGCTTCAAACACCTCTTTTGATTCTTTGCTTAAATAAGGGCATTTATCGATTCTTTCCGCTTTCCGGGCTAATTGCATTGCGAAAGCAAGGCAGGCAGGAAAACCGCACTCGCGGCAGTTTGTCTTAGGCAGTAACTTATATATATCTAATCCTGATAAAGCCATTATCCTTGGAATATTACTGCTAGCAATAATAAAATGAGCAGCCCTGATAAGATATAAAAATCATAAAAATAGAAGAAGTCGCTTATTTTGTCTTGCAGGGAAGTGGGCTTATGAAGGCTTGTTTTGGTTAAAGAGGGGTGCGCTGATTTCTGGTAATCATGAATCTGGTCTTTTTTAAACCTTAAAAAAACTCCCCCCACCTTATATGCAGGGATTACTCCGGCTTGCGCCAAATCCATAACTTCTTTTTCGGAGACATTTAATAATATAGAAACTTCTCTTACGGTTAAAAGTTTTTCTTCGCTCATTATTTTCTTACCTTATTCAGCAATCTTGCCTGAAGCAACCCAGGAGTCAATCGCCTTTCTTTCAAACTTCCACTCGCTTCCTTCCTTGTGCCCCGGGACTTTTCCGGCATTTGCCCACTCCATAATTGAACTTAAATCTACTTCCAGGTACTTTGCCAGCTCATCGGCATTTAAGAAATCATGAAGCATAGAGCACCTACCTTCGAAGACAGCACCTTCAGTTATATTTAATTTTACAGGATAGATATCTCCTTCTACCACTGCTGAAGGTAAAAGGGTTAACCTTTCTTTGGCAGTTATCCTTCCCTTAACCCTGCCGCCGATAATAATATTATCCCCGATCATATCCGCAAATACCTGCGCCGTAGGGCTTACCGTAAGATTGCCTTTTGTCTCGAGATTTCCCTCAAATCTACCGTTAATCCTTAAGTTTACCGGATCCTTAAAACTTAAAGTACCCTGCATGGAGGCATCAACATCAAGAATTTTTACTTCCGTCTTTTTACTAAAAGCCATTTTCCACCTCCTTATTTTTTATACTACGCATTTCCCTTATCCTTAAAAGCAATACGGTCTTCTATAAATCTTAAGAAGAAAAGAACGATTAAAGTTAAAACCGCAGCATAAATTGCCGCTCTCTTGAATCCGCAACCTAAAGCCAAGCCTATGCCAGCTACAACCCAAAGGCTGGCAGCAGTCGTCAAACCCCTTACCCCTTCATTATCGCGGATAATCGTTCCCGCGCCTAAGAAACCTATTCCCGTAATAACACCTGCGGCAATACGCACAGGGTCCGAATTAGCTATACCTTTATATATATATCAAAAACATAGAGCGATGTCAACATTATAAGGCAGGAGCCTAAAGAAACCAGTATATGCGTACGTAACCCCGCGGTCCTTTTATGCATCTGACGCTCTAAACCTATAAGCCCGCTTAAAATAACGGTTAAAACCAAACGTATTATTATCTAAATATCTGTAATCATGCCTACCTCCGATATTTACTAATTAAGGCCGGTATTTAAATACAGGTCTGATTTGTAACCTTTTTTAAATAGTTGGTACCCTAATCCTGCTACCATTGCCGCGTTATCCATGCAGGTTTCCTGCAAAGGAATATAGCATTTTAGCCCATGCTCATTACAAAGATTAATAAATCTTTTTCTTAAAACCTCATTAGCCACAACCCCTCCTCCCAAAAGCAAGGATTTTACCCTGTTTTTCCTGCAAGCTAAGATTGATTTTTTAACCAGAACATCAATCACTGCCTCCTGAAAAGAAGCGCAAATGTTGTTGGTTATCCTGTTGGCCCGTTGGCCCGTTGGCCCGTTGGCCTTACGGACATAATATAATACTGCTGTCTTAATGCCGCTGAAACTAAAATCCAGAACGCCTTTAGCGCCTGAACAATTAAATTTTATACTCCTAGGATTTCCTTTTAAGGCAAACCTTTCAATCAGGGGGCCTCCGGGGTATCCTAGCCCTAAGATTTTCGCTACCTTATCAAACGCCTCTCCGCAAGCATCATCATAAGTCTGGCCCAGAGTTTTTATTTTATCAAAACTGGATACGTAAAATAGACTGGTATGCCCCCCTGAAACAACTAAAGCTATAAAAGGAAATTTTATCCCTTCTCTTCTTTTCAGGAAATTTGCGTAAAAATGGCTGTGTACGTGATTTATCCCTATAAGCGGGATCTCTAAACTTAAGCTAAGCGATTTAGCAAATGATATGCCTACCAAAAGTGAACCCAGTAATCCCGGGCCGCAAGTAACGCTAAGCAAATCAATATCTTTTAATTTAACTCGCGCTTCCTTTAAGGCACTTTCCGTTATTTGTGATATTGTCTCAAGCTGCATGCGCGAGGCAATCTCAGGGACAACCCCGCCGTACTTTTTATGGAATTTAATACTGGAGGCAACTTCATTAGAAAGGACTTCTCTCCCATCTTTTACTACTGCCGCGGAAGTCTCGTCGCAGGAAGTTTCTATCCCTAAAACAATCATCTTGCAAGCTCCGAAATAAAAACAAACATATACCCTTCTTTTTCCAGTTCAGGCATAACTTCTTTTAATACATAAAGAGTATTCCTGCGGTCATGCCCTATACCTACAGCATAACCATTTAGCTTAGCTTTCTCTTTCAGCTTATACAGCTGCTTCCTTATATATTTTGGGTCATTATTATTATCTAAGAATATATCCCGCTTTACATAACGTAAGCCGTACCTTAAAGCTAGTTCAGCGCATTTCGATTGAGCAGTAACGTAACTATCCAAGAAAAAAAGCTTGCGGGATTTAAGCTCTTTAAAAACAATCCCTAATGTTTTAATATCCGCGGTAGCCTTAGAGCCCATATGATTTGATACGCCTTTAACATTAGAAAGGCTATCCAAATCTTTGGCGAGAATCTTTTTTATTTCTCCTTCATCCATTGAGGTTTTAATAGTATCTTTTTCTAAAGCATATTTTTCTTTGGGTTCCATAGGCAAATGTAAAATTACCTCGAACCCGCGCCGGCTTAAATCCTTAGAGATCTTTTTTGAATAAGAGAGGTTGGGCAATACTGCTACAGCCAGAGGATACTTTATTCCCTCTATAATACCAGTATTATTCAGGCTATACCCCCAATCATCCAGTACAATAGCAATTTTACCTATGAATACCTTGGGCGGCTTAACAACTTCTATTTTAGGCTTTCTTATCGAAATTAAAAAGATTACGCCCACCACAATACATAAGGATAACAAGGCTAATAAAAATCTGCGCTTATCTTTCATCTATTCTTTCGCATTTCTATAAAATTTAACTGCCTTTAATAAATCCACTGCCCTTACAACCTGTTTGTCGGACTTATAGTCAGAACCGTCTTTCTGCGGTTGCTTGGTATCATTTTTTTCTATCCTCTCGAATATATCCTCAGCAGAAGGTTTTTTCTCCGGCTCGGAGAAAGACTCATTCTTATCCTCAACTATAATATCCGGAATAACCCCCTTACCGCTTATCTCTTTCCCTCCGGGAGTAAAGTATTTACTGGTAGTCAATTTAAGCGCTGTCCCGTCGCTTAGCGGGATAACTGTCTGAACCGAACCCTTGCCAAAAGATTTTGTCCCTATAATTATGGCTCGTTTATAATATTGGAGTGCGGCAGCAACAATCTCGCTTCCTGAAGCAGAGCCTTCGTTGATCAAAACTGCCATCGGCAGGTTCAAGATAGGCTGCTTTACATCAGATAAAAATTCTAAGATTTGCTTCTCCTTTTTTCCTTTTGTATAAACTATTAATTTACCATTAGGGATAAATTTTCCGGTAATCTGAACCGCTGTCTCCAGGAGCCCTCCGGGATTATTGCGTAAATCAAGAATCAAGGCTTCCATCCGCTCCTTGGATAAATTATTTAAAGCAAGGTTAATATTCTTAACGGTCTCTTCTCCAAATTGAGCCAGGCGTATATAACCTATTCCTTCTTCCAAGATTCTCGATTCTTTAATATCCTTAATCTGAATAATGCCTCTGACTATGTTAAGCCCTAAAATCTTCTTTTCAGATTCCCTGAGTATAGTAAGGTTAACCACTTCCCCGGGTTTTCCGCGCATCCTTTTAACTGCCTCGGTTAAGGCCATATCCCGGGTAATCTCGTTATTTATTTTTACTATCCTATCCAAAGGCTTGATGCCTGCACGCCAAGCCGGGGTATCCTCAATAGGAGTAATAACCGTAAGCAGCCCGTCTTTTATAGTTATCTCAATCCCTATCCCGCCGAACTTTCCTTTAGTGCTGACCTTAAGGTCATTATATGTATCCTGATCCAAAAATTGGCTGTGCAGGTCTAAGGAAGCCAGCATCCCTTTTAATGCGCCGTAAATTAAATCCTTAGGGCTAACCTCTTCTACGTAATCAGACTGAATTACTGCCAAGGCATCCGAAAAAAGGCCTACTTGCCGGTATAGCTCGTCTTTCTTCTTCCTGCCGCTTTCAGACAAAGCAATAGAAGCAAAAATAAATAAACCTAAAGCAAATAAAATTACAGAAACTATTAATTTCTTACGCATTTAGCCTCTCCTTTAATAACTCCTTGGCGATTTTAGGATTTGCCTTCCCTCCTGATTTACGCATCAGCTGCCCGACTAAAAACATAAGCGCATTTTCCTTTCCTGCCTTATAATCTGATACGGATTTCGGATTTTCATCGATAACCTGAACCATGATTTCTTTTAATGATTCTGTATCGGATATCTGGATAAGATTTTTTTCTTTAATAATACCGGCGGCGGACTTCTGGCTGTCAAGCATCTCAGTTAAAACTACCTTAGCCGATAGGTTAGATATTTCATTTCTCTCGACAAACCCCAATAGCTCCAGTAATCCGGCAGATGAAATATTTAACCCGGATATCTTTAAGCTACGGCTGTTTGCCTCGGAAAGCAAAGGCCCGATAAACCAATTAACCAGCATCTTTTTATCTTTTCCTGAGTAGGCATTAAAACACTCTTCGGCAAAAAAAGCATCCTCTTTTGAAGCAACCAGAATTTTAGCGTCGTATTCCGACAAACCGTATTCTTTCATAAAACGGCCGTATTTCTCATAGGGCAACTCCGGAATACTATCCTTAATTTCTTTTATTTTCTCTGCGCTTATAATAAAAGGCGGCAGGTCCGGTTCAGGAAAATAGCGGTAATCCTTAGCCCCTTCTTTAGTGCGCATAGGAAAAGTCTTTGATTCTTTATCATCCCAAAGACGGGTCTCCTGCGTAATCCCCCCACCTGATTCTAATAATCCGGTTTGCCTTTTTATTTCATAGGCTAATGCGTCTTTTACGCCTTTAAATGAATTCATGTTCTTTAGCTCTGTTTTAACCCCGAGGTTTTTTTCTCCTTTAGGCCTTAAAGATATATTTGCATCGCAGCGCAATGACCCCTTTTCCATATCGCAGTCTGAAATATCAAGGTATTCAATAACACTCTTAAGCGTAGATAGATATTGATAAGCTTCTTCAGGCGAGTTAATATCCGGCTCGCTTACAATCTCTAATAAAGGTATGCCTGTGCGGTTAAAATCAACCAGAGTAACATTATCCTCGTGAATAAGCTTTCCCGCGTCTTCCTCCATATGGACTCGGGTAATGCCTATACGTTTTAACCCCTCTCCTGTATCAATATTTAATAGGCCCCCTTTAGAGAGAGGGAGGTCATACTGGGATATCTGGTAATTTTTAGGCAGGTCAGGATAAAAATAATTCTTCCGGTCAAATTTAGTATATTCCTGTATTTTACAGTTTAAAGCAAGGGCAACCTTAATCGCATAATCAAGCACCGTGCGGTTAAATACCGGCAATGAACCGGGGAGCCCAAGGCAAACCGGGCAGGTCTGACTATTAGGCTCTTTTCCGAATTCAGTAGAACACCCGCAAAAAGCCTTAGTCTTGGTATTTAAATGCAGGTGGACTTCTAATCCGATTACCGCTTCGTAATTTATTATCTCATTAGGCATAGGTATAGGTAAAGGAACAGGTAAAGATGGATCTCATGGTTTAAAATCGGGCTTCATCTTATGCCACTCTGTATTCTGCTCATAGGCAAAGCTTAGAGAAAATATTCTTTCTTCGTCAAAGTGCTTGGCTAGAATCTGCATGCCAATAGGCAAACCCTTCTTAGTAAAGCCGCACGGTAATGACATACCCGGGATACCCGCTAAATTAGCTGATATAGTGTATATATCCGAAAGGTACATTTTTAACGGATCATCTACCCTTTCGCCGATTTTAAATGCCGGGCTTGGTGAAGTAGGAGTAATAATGCAGTCGAGATCTTGAAATGCTTTATCAAAATCCTGTTTTATCAGTGTACGCACCTTAAGCGCGCGCAGGTAATAGGCATCGTAATAACCATGCGATAAAACAAAGGTGCCTAAAATAATTCTGCGTTTGGCTTCTTCCCCAAAGGCTTCGCCGCGGGTTTTTTTATACATATCAATCAAATTTGCAGCTTTGCTCCTAAAACCGTATTGCACTCCGTCAAAACGCGCTAAATTTGAGCTTGCTTCGGCTGTAGCAATAATATAATAAACCGGTACAGCATATTGCGTATGGTTAAGGGATACCTCTTTAAAGTCAGCCCCGAGTTTCTTTAGGATATTTATTGCCTCTTTAACCGCGGAATTTACTTCCGGGTCCAACCCTTCAACAAAATATTCTTTTGGTATCCCTATCTTAAGCCCCTTAATACCGGAATTTAAGGATTTAGTATAATCCGGTACTTGCGTATTTACAGAGGTTGAATCGTTGGGGTCATAGCCTGCTATTATATTCATTAAAAGAGCGCAATCACGCACATCCTTAGTAATAGGCCCTATCTGGTCAAGGCTGGATGCAAAAGCGATAAGTCCGTAACGGGACACCCTGCCGTAAGTAGGCTTAAGCCCCACTACCCCGCAGAAAGAAGCAGGCTGCCTTATAGAGCCTCCTGTATCTGATCCCAATGCCCAAATTGCTTCATCAGAGGCAACTGCAGCAGCAGAGCCTCCGGACGAGCCTCCCGGAACATAATCTAAATTCCAGGGATTATGCGTTAACCCGAATGAAGAGTTTTCTGTTGATGAGCCAAAGGCAAATTCATCCATGTTTGTTTTTAGTTTCAAGAATGCATGCCCCGACCCTTTTATTTTCTTAATTACGGTAGCATCATACGGCGGGATAAAGCCTTCTAAAATCTTAGAACAACATTCAGTATTATACCCTTCGGTACAGATATTATCTTTTATTGCTATAGGGACTCCCCCCGTAATGTTCTTTCGGTTATCCGCCAAAGGGAGCTGCACCTGATTTCTAACATAAGCATTAACCTTAGGGTCTGCTTCTTTAATTCTTTTCTCCAAAGCAGAAAAGATATCTTCTGAAGATATCCCGCCGCTCTTTAATTTATCCAACAGCTCGTGGGCAGTCAGGGTATTTAATTTTTTATCCACCCCATTAGAAATCGCCATTTTTATTCTCACTCCATGAGTATTAATTGCCCGTTATAATATAATTTCTAACGGGGTTCATTTAAGCGTATTATTCAATTACTTTAGGAACAATAAAAGAACTCCCATTCTTAAGAGGAGAATTAGATAAAGCCTTATTCACAGGCAGGGATTCTTTTAGGCTATCATCCCTTAAAACATTGCCGATTGAGATTGCGTGGCTTGTGGGAGGAACGGAATCTACGTTAACCTCTTTTAGCTTATCGATAAACCCGAGGATATCCCCAAGCTGGCCGGATAGCTTATCAAGCTCTTTTTCTTTTAACTCTATCCGCGCTAAATTCGCCACATATTCAACTGTCTTCTTGTCTATCATACTTGGGTCTCCTGATTATTAGCTATTTATATTATCATCCCTAATCACAAAAGTCAAATAATCTTAAAATGCATCTTTTTAATAATTATATGGACAAAAGCGATAATTTAGGTAGAATATTAAAATATGGCAAAAATAACTGATAAAAAACCTAAGTATTACCTTAATAAAGAAGGCGCGTTTGTTATAGAAAACTACAATTTTTCTAAGCCTTTTTCCAATTTCTTCCCCGGCATAGCCGGAAAATACGGAATACCGATGTGGACATTTTATGTCAACCGCGGACAGTGCATATCCAGCTTCGGGATAAAAGACAAAGACCACGCAATACTGGAATTTCTCCCCGCAAATAAAGCCTGGCAGTTTGTTTCAACACACGGTTTTCGCACCTTCCTCAAAATAAAAATAGGCGGTAAAATATTATTTTACGAGCCTTTTCATAACGGCTTTACTAATTTGGGATATGAAATAACTAACAAAATGTCTATCCTGCCTTCACAGTTAACTATAGAAGAGGAGAATAAATCATTAGGGATTAATGTTGCTATCAAGTATTTTAATATCCCTAATGATAATTATGCCGGATTAGCCAGGATAGTTACCGTAAAGAATATTTCAGGCAATCC
>JAFGUY010000072.1 GCA_016938245.1 Candidatus Omnitrophota bacterium
CCATGGCCAGTAACCATGGGAATTGTAGTTTGCCCGGGAACAACAGGAACCGCAGGAGATCGCTCCTGTACAGGCTTCTTTTGAGCAAGAGCATCTGTCTTGGTCTTGCTGCCGCCAATTTTACCTAATAAATCCTTTGCTGTAGCAAGATTCTTAACCGCGGCTGCCTGTGTTTGACTGCTGATACCGGGAATGTCCATTATATCTTTATACCCAAAACCATTTTCATCCCCTTCAATGGCCGCCATAAGCAATTGCTGGGCACGAACAGTATTTGCCTTAGTAGGATTCTCACGCAAACTAATAGCTTCTCTTACCTTATTATTAGGACCTTCAAGAATAGTCGGCGTTCCTGGGACTTTGCCGGGTTCTTCGAGAGAATCAAATTTTTGCGATTCTCCCTTAAGCACCGCTAAATCTGCATTTTTAAGTGATGTTATAGAGTAATCGCCTTCTACCCCTTCTTCTTGGGCTTCGTATCCTTTAATTAAGGCTACTTTTTCTTTGGTTTCTGCCGCGGCGTTCGAATCTTCCTGTGCCAATATATTCTCTACGTCGTCAGCAGAAAGTTCCCCAATCTGCCAGCGATAGAAAGTATCAAAAGACATTGAAGCTTTCGACTCTTCTGACAAGCCTAAACTTGTTAAATTGGAATATCCCATTCTAATGGCTCTCCAGTGAGCATTTGAGAATGCCTGGCCATTAACCAATTCAGCAAGAGCTCTGGCATGTTGATCGATGCCTCTATCACCAAATATTGTTTGATTAGAAGCCTCAGTTACACTTATTCTTTCCCTTAGTGAATCTGAAATATCCGATTCCTTTCTTAATAAGAACCGTCTTACCTTATTCGGATCTAAATAGCTTGCTATGGGCAAGTTATTTTTCATCTGTTTGGACAATTTCGCAATCCTGCGGATATCTTTGAAATTATGCGCCAAATTTCCTGTAGCTAAACTAAACGCATTGGCGGGGCTAAGGTAATAATCTTTAGACGAGCTACCTTTAGCAATTTCTTCAATTTTTGAAACCGTGATTTGTTTCGGCTTAGTGCCTCTAATTTCGTTAATTGCGCCTCTTAAATAAGCCCTGATAAGATCAGGAGCATTTGTCAAAATAAGGCCGTGGATACCACTTGTAAATGTCTTGCCATGCGCCCAAGCAGATAAA
Organism: Candidatus Omnitrophota bacterium; assembly: GCA_016938245.1. Lineage (GTDB taxonomy): Bacteria > Omnitrophota > Gorgyraeia > Gygaellales > Profunditerraquicolaceae > Sherwoodlollariibacterium. Next base: position 1,171 of record JAFGUY010000072.1, read on the forward strand.
ATATCATTAATGGTAATGCCTTTTGTGCCTACGCCATTCTTGGATAATATTTCATAGGCAACCCAAACAGCAGCAATCATTTCTTCTTTGTTAAAATCAAATAATCGGAGCACCGCCTTTTTATTCGTATCAACATTCTCTGTGCCTTCTACGCTTGTTTTTAAGAAACCATGAATATATTCAAGCCTTTCTTTATCATTATCGGTTCCCACCCTAAGAATATCTCTGATGAAGGTTGACGCTTCATCTTTCATAAACTGCCCAACAGCATCCTGACGGGTCTTGGCTAAGAAATCTGCTCTTGCCTGAGCTCTTTGTACCCATCCTGATTTTTGATCAACAGCAACCTTGCGTTCTTCTGACTCTCTCCAAGTTTCTTTTGATCCGGGAGCCATCTGCTCCATAACTCGATCCTGAGCTTTAGCAAATCTGGTTTCCTGTTTTCCTCTTGCTTTATATGATTCCCAATAAGTATCAAGCAAGAGTTTTGCCTCTTCAGTAGTCGCTTCGGTACGTCCAACATGCCTTACAGTTGTATCTTCTTCCCTGATTTTATCAAGGTTGCGCATATCCTGTTCTTGGTTCATTGTCTTTGCTACTTCTATAGCCTCATCTCTCTTGCCTTGTAATTGGGCTTCTAGCAATCTGGCAAATTCTTGATTTGTAAAGGTAGTGTCTGCCTCAGAAATAATAATATCGTAAGTACCCGAAGCTCTTCCTATTGCATTCTGCCTTCCGGATAACTGCGCAAATGTATCATAAGTACCCATTCCTAACCTTACTAATCCTGCACGAAATTCCTGCTTGTTTCTCACTCCTTCTAACGCATAAATATTGTCGCCCGCCTGAATTCCTTGAATAATATTTATTGAATTATTTAAAGGATCCCTCTGGATTTCTTTCTTTATCGCTTCTACAGCTTCATTACGCTGTTTCTGAGAACGGCCAAGGGCTGGCATCCTAATTCTGGTATCAAGAAATTTTTCTTCTTCAGCAGTTAATTCCAAGCCATTTTCTCTCTTCTCTTTAGCAGTCAATCCCTTGCCCTTTTCTTTCTTTATCGCCGCATCGCGCTGGGCATCAACTATGCTCTTAAATATTTGCTGCAATTCTGCTCCAGATCTTCCGGTTATGGTAACCTGATTTAACCCATTATTGATAAGCCGGCTTAACAAAGTGCTTATTACTTCCTGGCGTGCGGCGGCATTATTCGAAACGATATTTATGCTATTTATTCCTTTACTAAAATCTATTTCCGAATCGGGAGTGAGCCTTAATATTGTTACACCCATCTGCTCCAAGGTTGCCTCGTTTCCGCTTACCGTACCCGACCCAAACAATACTTTACCGCTACCGAAATGCTTTAAGGCCAATGTTGAAGTTGTTTCCGCAAAAGTTCTATGGAGAAGGCTATCCGCGATAACATCAGTAACATCAGTGCCAGATCTTTCGGCTTCGTGTTTAATGGCAATCGCAGCACTCATTTCATAACTGCCAAATCTTGTACGCGGCAATTCGATACCCTCATGGTCGGCAATAGTATATCCAACAAATTTCCCTTCTTCCCCTTCTTCAAAACTCGCGTGATAATCTGTACCTTCCTCTTTATTGGCCACGGCATCAGCGTAAACCTGTATGATTGCTTTTAAATCAGCTTCTGAATAATGTAATTCATCTGCTAATTTCTTACTCTCAGTTTGTTCTAGCAATTTATTGTAGACGCTCCCCAATGCCCCATTTGTTAATCTGTAGATTTGTCTCTGGCCTGCTTTAGTTTCGAATATTTTCCTATCTATTGGCGTATAATCATCAGATTTATCCAGAACCCTGACTAATTTAAATATCGACCTGCGTAAATCTATCTCCTTGCATAAAGTTTCTACTTTTTCTCTTGTTTCTTTAGAACGTTTTGCTATTTCTGTTAATTTGCTGAATATATTTGTATTAGGCCCTCTGACCAAGTTTGCATCGGCAAATATAATTTGTACTTCATCTAACATTGCCAAAGCCGCTTCCTGGCCGCTTCCCTGCATAACCAGAGGATTGCCTTCCAAGTTCATGCTCTTAAACTCTTCATTAGTTATATGCCTTACGCTCTTTCTGCCCCATCTGGCGGTAGGATCGTTCCTTAACTGGCTGCGAATATCGGAATTCGGTGCGATCATTAAAGCCTGTTTTTGTTTAACAGAAGGATCTATTACTCCTGCAATGGCATAGGCTTTTTCTAATCCTGTATTATATGCATAAGTTTTTCCTACACCCATGCCGGCCTGGATAGCCAGGTCTTGAGATTCCATTCCTAACAAAACTCTTGTGGCAAAAACGGTTTTAATATAATCGTCGGTTAACTGGATATCGCTATTTTTCCTTATTTTAAAACCTCTTCCTCCTTCGCTTTCCGGTTTCATTTCTTGGGCAAACCTATATGCAAATATATCTTCGAGATTTGAAAAATCAGGAATTAAAGTACCGTTATAAATTTGCTGAGCTTTTTTCGCTATTTTCTTGCCGGTTTTCTCAATTAATATATCCTCTTTATCTTTATATTCCCAGAGTTTCATTGCTTCCACCTGGGCCTTCAAGGCTTCGGGTGAAGCAGCCTGGATTTTCTCTGCTAAATCTGAATCTAAATGCGGCCTTTCAACCGGTTTATAAAATTTACCTGCCTCGATTACGGCTTTTCTAGCTAATGAATCAACGATCGGAGCGCCTGGTGTATAAATTGTTTTTAATTCGCCTATTCCGCCAAAAAGTCCTTCGCTTATAATCGGTGCTGTGCCTGCCGGTTGAGCAGGGGCTAAAGCGGATCTCACTAAGCCTAATGCGGCATTAGTCCTGGCATTTGGAGAAAGTTGAGCGGCTTGCGAGAATTGCGCTTGTGACTGTTGTAAATAATTAATACGGGCCTGGCCTTGGGCCTGTTGGGCTAATCTTGCGTTAACTACGCCCAAGTTATAATGAATATCGGCATTATAATGGGTACCGGCCTGGGTAGGAGCTAAATATTTATTGCCATTATCGCGTGAACGAACCTCTAACACTGAATCCGCTATATTGGCTTGTGTTCCGGCTGCTTCAAAATGCTTTCTTGCTTGGACAAAATCTCCTCTGTCAGATGCCTGAATACCCATTTCATAAGACATTTGGGCTTGAACCCTCATTCTGTTCGTATAAATTGATTTAGCCAGATCAATTTGGTTGGCATCAAGAGCGCTCTTGTAACCGGTCTGTAAACCGGCTAAAACATCGTCCAAAGAAGTGATATCTACATTAACGCCTTCAAAAGGAGAAGGAGAAAGCCCTTCAGCAACCATATCCGCAAATAAACGAAGTGATCTATTTGAAGGCTTGCCTAAAAATGAAGCGAGACCCATATAACTTGTTGCGCTTAAAATTTGTTTAGTAGCAAGATAAACTCCTGCACCAACTATTGCTTCAGAAACTCCTTCATCAATGATTCCGCCTAACGTAATTACCAAAGCTGTTTTTGTTATACGTTCGGCAAGATATTTTCCTGCTTCTTTAGCTCCTATTTCACCTTTAAAAATTCCCTGTAATACTTTGCCTTGATATTTATCCGGGATATTTAAACCGAAGTTAAAAATTTGGATTGTCCTTACGGTTTTTCCTACACCTAAAGGTAAATTAGGTAATACTGCAGAAAAAACAGGCGCGGCAAGGTAAAAAGCCGGTCCTAATGTAAGCGCCATAGAAACATTTTCATTTGCCCTCTTAACAATGTCCTTTATATCAAATCCGGCTTGACCCCATCTTCCCACAATCTGATTAAGGAGTCCGCCGTAAAATTTATTCGGCGTACGGCCTCTGAAGAATTGGTTATATCCTCTGCCTACAAAATCAAGGGTTTCGACGAAAATAAACATATTTCTTATGGAAGAGAACGTACCCTTGACATGCTCTAGTCCACTTTTTGCCATATAATCTTTTAGAACATTGTTAACGGATGTTGATATTTTTTCCGGGGCGGCATTTACAAAAACAGGTGAAGTAACCGTATTTAATCCTATAAAACTTGCATAAGCAGTTAATAAGGTAAGTGTGCCCAATTTGGTTTTTCCGAATGGCGTATTAATATCAATTTTATTAGCCCAGCTATCTTCGGTCGGGCTAAGGAATGGTGTCATTAATTTGACATAATTTAAACTTTCTTTTCCGAAATTACTAAATCCTTTATTGTTTAATATGTCGTGTGTCAGTCCTGCCCCCATATAGCCCGAATACGCTAAGGTATTGCTGGCAAGGAAATTTGCACCCCATCTCTTAGGTAGGTTATCTAGCCCTCTTGTCCAAGATATATATTTAGATACCGGTTTAGACGCCGCTATAATAGCTTTAGGTAAGACCGTAGCAGTAGTCCCTACAGCTACGCCGATGCCGACATTGGTTAAATTTTGTTTAAGGCCTGGCTTATATCTATCATCAAAAGCAGGTATAACTGTTCCCGTCTTAGTAACCAAAGGAGTAACATACCCGCCTGCCACTGATGTCGTTGTGCTTATCCCGACATTTCTACCCCATTGCCCAAACGCGGTCCCCTTACCTAATAATGCTGAATCAGAGGAGATTAACCCCGCTTTATTTAATCCTGCACCTATTCCTCCCATAGCCAAACCTGTTACTCCACCTATTAGCGTACCAGCGCCAAAATCGATCATCCCCTGCTTAAAGCTATAGTTGGTATCCGTAAAAAAGCTGTTTGTCATGCCCCTGATAACATTAGTTGGGCCACCGATAGCCGCGCCGCTTATGCCCATTCTAAGCACAGGATTCATCGATGACCATGACCATGTAGAGGATAGGTTTGAAAAAGCTTTAATAGTTGCAAAACTGTTTGCAACTCCGCCCAAAGCACCAACCCCAAGCGCAGTTAGAGCAACCGGCATCGCGGCTTGGAAATAAGCGTTTCCCCCTATGTTAACAGCGTCGTTAAAAGACAGTCTACCGCCGGTTGCTATATATGCCCCACCCACCTGATAAGTGGTGCTAGCTAATCCAACAGTTAATATAACCCATCTTGATGCATTATATAACCTCAATGCGCCTGTTCCGGTATTCAATACGGTAGCCCAAGCGCCTACAGCGCCTGCGCCTGCCACTACTTCATCTCCGGGTAGTATAGGGATAAAAGTCAGTAAAAAAGCGCCTATTGTAGTACCTATGGCTATTCCGCCCTTTACGGCCGAGCCCTTTGTAATACCAGTAGTATTAACGCCTAGTAAACTACCGGATAGCCTTTTATCTTGAGCATAAAGTTGTCCTCGTAAATCTAAAAGCCTTGATCCGGAAACATCATCAAAGCTTCCTGTCCGGCCAGGCTGTAAAATTTTAAGATCTGTAGCTAATTTTGCGGCATTAGCTGGCAAGTCAATTTCTTCTGTTCTTAATTCTACTTTTCCATCCTCATTTATTCCTAATCCGGTTATAACCGTGGCCTTCTTTTTTTCATTAGCAAAAATATCTTCGTGTTCTTGTGTTCCCCTCTTTCCATCGTTGCCTCTAGAAATTAATTCCTGTTGTTTCTCTATTACTCCGCCTAATCTGTTATAGATCTTTCCAATATCAACTTTACCTTTGCCTGCATTACTCAATGATTGGATTGCGACCAAATCTTTATTAAGATCTTCATATGTACCTGTCATTAAGGTTAAATTTTTAAGGACCTCCCCTTTAATCGGAATATCAGCATTCATGTATGCAAGCCTAACTAACGCTTCTGCGCTTAAAGGACTGGAGGTGCGATTTAATAAAGCTGCATAGCCCTTGGATTCATCATCAGCTAAAGACATCAAATCAAAAGC